>JBBJNX010000399.1:0-2552 GCA_037721115.1 Candidatus Limnocylindria bacterium | reverse complement strand
CGCCGCCGTTCCGGAAGGCCTGCCACTGCTCGCCAGGATCGGCGAGGCCTCGGTGGCGCGCCGCTTGTCGCGCCGTCGGGCCCTCGTCCATCGCCTGGCAGCGGTCGAGGCTCTCGGCCGTGTGGACGTTGTCTGCACGGACAAGACAGGGACCCTGACGGAGGGGCGGCTCAAACTACGCCTCGTGTCTGACACCACGCAGGAAATCAACCTGCCCGCGGCGTTGCCGACAGACATGCGGCACGTACTGCTCACCGCCGTCCTTGCCGGCCCCCACCCGGATGCGTTGGACGCCTCGGCAGATCGCACGGATGTCGCGGTCGCTGAAGGTGCTCAGGAAGCCGGTCTTGGCGACGAACTCCGGATGGAGCGCGAGGCCCACTTGCCGTTCGATTCGGCACGATCCTTCCATGCCGCCATGGTTCGAGGGCGCCTCTGCCTCGAAGGTGCGGCAGAAGCTCTCGTTTCCCGGTGCGATCGGGTGCGCCGCGACGGCGAGGAGTACGCGCTCGACGAGGCGGGCCGAGACGCGTTGCTCGCACACGCCAGGCGCCTCGCGGAGCGCGGGCTGCGCGTTCTCATGGTTGCCGAAGGCCCACCCGACACGCCCATGGACGACCCGCGGCACCTCGTCGCCCTCGGCTTCCTCGGGCTCAGTGACCCACTCCGGCCTACCGTGGCAGCAGCCGTGGCCCGCTGCCACGATGCGGGCGTCCGGGTGATCATGATCACGGGCGATCACCCCGCCACGGCCCGAGCGATCGCCCGTGAAGCCGGCCTGTCCACCGGTGACCATCGAATCCTCACCGGAGTCGAGGTCGCTGGGTTCGACAACGCCGAGCTCGACCGACGCCTGGAGCAGGTGACGATCATCGCCCGAGCTACACCACTGGAAAAGTTGCGGATTGTGGAGAGTCTGCAGCGCCTTGGCCACACCGTGGCCATGACAGGCGACGGCATCAACGACGGGCCGGCGCTCCGCCTCGCCGATGTCGGTGTCGCGATGGGCCACGGCGGGACCGAGATCGCCCGCCAAGCAGCCGACGTGGTACTTGCCGATGACGACTTCTCGACCCTTGTGGAGACCTTCGTCGAGGGGCGCAGCTTCTGGCGCAACCTTCGCCGTGCTCTCGGCCTCCTGCTGGGGGGCAACCTTGGCGAACTCGGCCTGCAGGTCGGGGTGAGCCTTCTCGGTCTCGCCGCCCCACTAACCTCGCGCCAAATCCTCGCGGTGAACCTGATCACTGACGTCCTGCCCGCCCTTGCCGTCGTCCTGCAGCAACCCGAGCACCACAACCTGTCTGGACTGGCCCGCGAGGGCACGTCGGCACTCGGCACGCCCTTACGCAACGATATCCTGCGCCGCGGCATCGCGACAGCGGCGCCAGCGCTCGCCGCCCACCTCATCGCCCTGCGCTCCGGTGGCTTGCCGCTTGCGCGCACCGTCGCCTTCGCGAGCATCATCACCACGCAACTTGCTCAGACCCTCGACGTGGGCCGGTCCGAAGGTGGCATCAGCCGTTCCGTCCTGGGTGCTGTCACCGGCTCCGTCGGCCTGCTTGTCGCTACCGTGGCTGTCCGGCCGCTCCGGGACTTTCTGATGCTGGGGCTGCCGGGGCCTCTCGGGTTGGCGCTCGTCGGCGCCGCAACTCTCGTCGCCCTGGTGCTGAGCCAAGGGCTGGCGGCCCCGGGGTCAATCGGTCTTCCTGGCGCGTCACGTCCTGCTCGGCTGGAAGGGCGCCCCGCATAAGGAGCCAACGCTCCTAGGGAACTGGTCCAAGCGGGAACGAACCCGAACATTGAGAGGTAGATGACTCCATACGCAGGCCTTCTGACCAAAAGAGACGCTGGTAGGGCGAATGGAACTCCGCACCGACCAGTGCTGGAAAGCCGTCGGCATCTCCCTGCCAGATGTCGTAGGCTGCGACGAGGGCGGTCGAACATTCATGACTAGCACTGGTGATGGAGACGCACCGGCAATTGATCTGCACGAGATAAGAGCTTGCGCCAATAGGTGAGACATCACTGGTGGGACACGGGCACAGGATGCTTGATCATACGGGATGGTTTGCCGCCGTTCCGGATGAGGAGTTTCCCTGTGCCCGCGATCCCATCATCGATCATCGAGCCCATCTGGGACCAGTTCCAGGCGCTCCTGCCGCCGCCTGCCAATGCGCATCCACTCGGGTGCCATCACCCCCGCATCCCCGACCGGGTCGTCTTCGACAAACTCGTCCAGATCCTCGTGTTCGGCTGCGCGTATGAGCGGATCGCTGACGCCGACTGCTCGGCGACCACGCTCCGGCGCCGCCGCGACGAGTGGATTGATGCGGGCGTCATGGAGACCCTGCGGATGCAGGTCATCGACGCCTTCGACCGGATGATCGGGCTGGCGCTGGAGGACTTGGCCGTCGATGGCTGTATCACCGAAGCGCCGTGTGGGGGTGAGGAGTCGGGCCGCAGCCCGGTCGATCGGGGCAAACAGGGGCGCAAACGCTCGACCGTCGTCGAGGGCCAGGCCTTCGCCTGGAACCCGAGCGTACCGTCGTGGA
>JBBJNX010000398.1:0-2567 GCA_037721115.1 Candidatus Limnocylindria bacterium | reverse complement strand
GGAAGTCGAGACGACGTCGACGCGCCCGGTGCGCAACAGTTATGGGCAACGGCCGCCGTGATCCGAGCGTCACGTGATCCTCGGTGAACCCCAGGCGCCGGTTCAGCCCTCGCTCAGTAGCGCCGGATACGTCACGTCCACCTCGGAGATCGTGGTGGGGAAGTCTCGGCTGTTGTTGGTGACGAAGCGATCTGCTCCGGCGACCACAGCCGTCGCCAGATGGACGGCATCGGCAGCTCTCAGCCGGTAGGCAATCGCAAGCGACGTGGCGACCTCGGCCGTTGCCGAGTCGAAGATGCGCAGCTCCAAGCGGCTCAGTAATCCCGTCAGCGCGCCGACCTCGTCGCTCGCTCCATCGCGCATCGGCTTGGCGAGCACCTCTGGCAACAGGAGCAGCGATCCGATGCCGGCGATCGCTCCGGGCGCCACGGGAAACAGATCCCGCACCCGCCGACCCAGCGGATGCTCGGGTGCGCTGGCGTAGATCAACACATCGGCGTCGAACGCATCCATCAGGATCGGTCGCGGCCGAAGCGCACATCCTCGACCAACTGCTTCGCGCGTTCCTTGGAGACCCCGATGTCTGGCAAGGGTCGATCGCGGGCGGCTGTCAGAAGATCACCGATCTTCTGCGCGTGCTCGATGGCCCCCGCCGCACGTCGTGAACGGACGGCATCCGGCCTGAGGACGACGGCGACCGGCTTGCCGTGGCGGGTGATCGTTATCTCCTCGCCGTCGGCCACGCGGTCCAGCAGCTCAGGCAGCGTTGCCCGTGCCTCGGTCACGCTCAGCGTCGACACGTACATCAGTGTACGGCTTCGTACGGTCGACCTCCTCCAACGGAGGCCACCCAGCTCGCGCTCGCCTTCAATCTCCACGACGACGATCGTCCTGCGATCGCGGGGCGCACACGTCGCCGATCCCGAGGTCACTTACGGGCTGGCCGCTATTCAGCGTCACTGAGCGTCGGAGAGATCCATGCGCGGACGGTGTCGTGATGGATCGACCAGGCCCCCCATACGGCGCCGGCCCACGCCGTGACCGACGCGACGTAGGCCTCGGCGTCGAGCGTTTCGAAGATGTCGGCAGCGGTGAGAGCACCGCGGTCGGTCGGCGGCTCGAGCGAGGTGAAGGTTGGGCGGGCGACCATCCGCTTGTGAAGCCTGGGGCCCTCGCGCGGGTCGGCGCCGCGCTCGAGCACGAGGCAGAGGGTCATAAGGTGGATGCCCACCGACTGCGCTGAGCGTTGGCCGGGTTGACCGGGGTGTTGACAGGCGTAGGCGTCGACCGCAAGCTGCAGCACCTGGCGACCGGTCTCGTCGTTGTAGGCACGAGCGAGCACCTGCCCGAACAGCGCCCAGCACGCGGGTGACGCCTCGATGTGCGGATGGGTCGGGCCGTCGCATGACGGCAGTCGCAGGCCGCACCCGGGGCACGCCTCGGGTCCTGCCCTACGCTCGAAGGCGATCTGTCGATCCCAGGTCGACCATGCCGTTGGACGCTAGCTCGTCGCCTGGCCGGTCGAGTACAGGTCGAGCTTCACCATTTGTACATGGGTTGACGGAGGTAGAGGCTGAAACCCCACCGACCGGTGCCGGCCAGGCCTGCACACACGCTCACGCATCCAGGGCCACCACCGTCCGCGAGCTTCCGGCCGCACACTTCCCGGTGCTTTCGCGCTCGGACCTCGTCGCGGCATGCATAGAAGAGACGGTCGCGCGCGAAGCCTGACGCTTGGGGCCGACCGAGGATCAACCTTCGGTTCGCTGATTGCCAGATGGCGGCGCCGCTCAGATTCGCGCTCGCCCGATGAATCTGCGTCCTGCCCGCGGTCTACAGATCAACCGCTCTCGACAGGAGCGGATCCATTCACGAGAGGAGCGAGAAGCATGCCCCGCAGCGACACCATCTCAGCCGGCGGCTACGTCGACATCTACCTCCTGCCGATTCCCGAACGCAACGTCGCCGCCTACCAGCAGCAGGCGACGTTGTTCGGCCAGATCGCGCGCGAGTACGGCGCGCTGCGCTATCGCGAGTTCCGCGGCGACGACCTCGGCGATTCGCTGAAGGTCGGCGATGGCGACCTGCTGACCGCCGCCGTAGTCGACTTCAAGTCGCGCGCGCACCGTGACGAGGTGATGGCCAAGGTCATGTGCTCGGCAAGCACAGCGACATCCCTGGCGTAGAGGATCGGGAAGGCGCGGGTCGCCATCCGGCGAGCGTACTCCGTCGCCACCGGACCGTCCGCGGGCTCATGTCGCTGCAGGCCCAGGATCATCCGGAGCGCGCGATCGATCTCGTCGAGGGTCTCCGAGGCCACCTCCCGGTCGGGCGCAGCAAGCGGGATCGAGCGATGCCTCTGACGCCCCGGTAGACGGCGACGCTCGCGCGGTCGGTGCCTTCGACGCGGGAGATCCTCGGTCACAGCGCCGACGGCGCACGTGAACTCGACAGCGGCACGATGACGAGCAGCTCGTCCTCGACGCCGGAGATGAGCGCGTCGACGGACACCACGATCGCCGGCCGGTGCTTTCCCGGCTCGCCGTGTCGGCCGGCACCGAGGGCGA
>JBBJNX010000397.1:0-2570 GCA_037721115.1 Candidatus Limnocylindria bacterium | reverse complement strand
TGATCGTGACGGTCGGGCGGCAGCTCCACGTCTACGATGCCGCCTCGTGGCGCCTGCGCTTCGCGCCGGTGACATTGCCGAATACACCGCAGCGGCTGCTGGTCAGTCCCGACAGCCGACGATTGCTGCTTTCCTTCGGCACGTCGGGTCGGGTCGGGTTTGCCGACAGCCTTCAACTCTACGATGTAGCGAACGGAAAGGCGCTGCGTGGCCACATTGAGCTACCCGGGCCATTGCTGGCACTGAAGTTCGCCGCCGACGCGCGACGCATCCTCGCCGTAGGCCCGGGCCACCACGAGACCACGGTCCTTTCCAGCCCGGCCTTGGCAGTGATCGGCTCGTATCCGAACGATCCATACCAGCCGGTCGTCGATGCGGATTTCGACGCCAATGGCCGCGATGTGCTGCTGGTCACCCGCGCCGGAGATCCCCGTCTGGGCACGGATGAATTCCTGATCTGGGATCCCAAGGCCGATCGGATCCGGTCGCGCCATCCGACCGGGCGGGCACGCCCTTACGGCATCGTCGCGCTGCCGCACGGCGCTTTTGTTGCCGCTGAATCCCACCACATGGTGTACGACGGTGTTGATCTGCGGAACATCCTTCGCCAGGACGTCACCTCGGATTCCGCCGTGGGTGTCATCGCAGCAAGTCGGGATGGACACCTGGTCGCGGTCGCCTCGCAGCACGCCGTGCAGCTGTATACCGCCGACGGTGCCTTGATCGGCAACCCGTTGCCTGTCGATGCCCCCCCCACGGACGGCATCGCCGAGATCGCCTTTTCGGACGATGGCCAGGCCTTGCTTGCCCGGACCATCTGGCGGTGGCAGTTCTGGCCCATCAAAGCCGAACGGCGACCGGCCGGCCAACTCGACACGTTGATCGCCCGCCTGAGTGTCGACAGCGAGCATCCGCAGCGCCTGATCATGCCTTCTGTGTCCGAGCGCGCCAGCCTGCGACGGAACGATCCGGGCGCGTGGCCGGCGCTTGAACCGCGCCCGGTGCCTCCCATGGCAGGCTACGGCTCGATCGACCAGTCACCGATTCCAAACCGCTCTGCAAATACCCCGGCCTGGCTGATGGACATGACCCCCGTCTATACGGTCGGCCCCGAGAGCGTCCGCAACAGCAACGGCACCATTCGCCCCTTCCTGCGCCCCTATCCGGCTGGCGTGCAGCGTTTCAGTGGGATCGAGTACGATCTGCGGGGCATGAGCGAGGTGGGTCAGGCGGGATTTGGTGGCGGTGCGAAGTGCCTGCAAATGCCCGATGGCCTGCTGGTCACCGCGGTCCATGCGTTGCTGGTGCCGGTGGTGCGCACTCCGGAAGCCGGCCCTATCACACTCGCCGAAATGATCCTGCACTACCGCGACGGCGGCAGCGCCCGCGTTCCTATCCGCACGACGCTCGAAGTCCAGGGCTATGGCGCCAACGACAGCGCGGTCCGCCAGGTGTTCAGTCCCAAATTGCCCCGGTCGGTGGGATTCCAGGCAGAAGTCCTGGCCGCACCGCGGCTCGCAAACCCAGAGCCGAAGCGACCCGTGCGCTGCGTGGACCTGCGTACCACCGGCTATCCGATGCTGGTCCTGGGCCTTACGCTGGAGCCGCTGGCCCCGCCTGCGCCAGTGGTAATTTCCGGGCGCAATTCCCGTTAGATAAGACGACCCCCCGTTCCACGACCGGAGAAACCCGCCATGTTCCGACCACTCCTCACCGTCCTGACGTTGTCGGCTGCGCTGGCCGCCCCCCAAGCTGGCCTGGCGTGTGGCGAGGGTGTCTTCAACATGGGGCAGGGTCTGCGCTATCAGGGTTTCCTGGCGGCCCGCCCGGCCACTGTGCTGGTCTATGACGCCGATCGGAAACCTGCCGCCGACCGCATCGCTGTCTACCGCGGCCTGGGGCGTGCCGGTCACAAACTCACCGTCGCCCACAGCCCTGAAGAACTTGCGGAGGCATTGCGCCAGCGACGCTACGACGTGGTGATCGCCGGATTCAGCAAGCTCGGGACGATTGGGACGCAACTCTCTGCGGACGCGCCAGCGGCGCGCGTTCTGCCGATCGTCGACCGAAGCCAGGTCAATGCGCCTGAAGTGCGCGGGCGGTTCGTGCTGCTCGACGGCGCCAGTCTCGGCCAATACCTGAAGGTGATCAGCCAATTGATGAAGGACTAGCGTCATGCGTCAGAGAGCCGTGGGCAGGATCGTTGCCGCCGCACTGGCGGCTGCCTTGGCCAGTCCCTGTTTCGCGGACGAGGTCACGCCGGGCGCGGCTTTTGATTACGACGCGCCCAAGCCAAAGCGCGGCTCGATCTCGCTGGGATTCCAGGCCGTACATACCCAGGGCTCGCTCGACGGCTCAGGCGGGGATGTCGCCTTTCTGCGCAACCTCACCACCGACGTCCGCAGCATGACCGTGAGCGTGGACTACCGCCTCGCCGAGCGCTGGTCGCTCAACGCCTCGCTGCCATTCATCAGCAAGCGCGCGGTCAACGACATCGGCGCGCACAATCCAGCCCGGCTCGCGCAGCCGCATCCCGACTCGAAGTTCCTCGACGACGGCCGCTACCACGG
>JBBJNX010000396.1:0-2570 GCA_037721115.1 Candidatus Limnocylindria bacterium | reverse complement strand
TCCGGTCCAACGCCTGCCTTCCCGTCCGTGCGGGTGAACGATCGAAGCGCCTACGGTCGCTGGAGGCCATCCTCGAATGGCTGGCGGCCGAGCGGGTGGAGCGCGATACACCGCTGATCGCCGTCGGCGGCGGCACCATCGGCGACCTGGCCGGGACCGCTGCGTCCCTGTACGCTCGCGGCCTACCGCTCGTCCATGTGCCCACCACGTGGCTGGCCCAGGCCGACAGCTCCATCGGCGGAAAAGTGGCGGTCGACCTCAGCGGCGCCAAGAATGCGGTGGGAGCCTTCTGGCCGCCGGTCGCGGTCATCTCCGACGTCGCCGCCCTGCGCTCTCTCCCGGTCCGGCTGCGGCGCGATGGGATCGCGGAATCGATCAAGGCGGCGATCATCGGCGACCCGACGCTATGGCGCCTGCTCGAAGACCGCGGACGACAAGCTCTTCGGGCCGATGAGCCCGCCCGATATGCAATTCTCGAGCGCAGTGCCCGTCTCAAGCTCGGGGTGTGCGAGCGCGACCCGTTCGAGGCCGCCGAACGCCGGACCCTCAATCTCGGCCACACGATCGGCCATGCGCTCGAGATCGAAAGCCGATATCGGCTCCCCCACGGCGCCGCGGTCGCGCTCGGCATGCGGGCGGTCGCTGCCATCGCCGCCGGCCGCGGAGCGGATCCCGAGCTTGCTCCACACCTTGATGCGCTCCTCGCTCGGCTCGACTTCAAGATCCGGCGCTCGTTCGACGCAACGGCGGTGAAGTCGGCCATGCTCGGCGACAAGAAGCGGCACGCCGGTCGCCAGCGCTGGATCCTGCCGATGGAAGTCGGCCGGGTCATCGAGGTGGACGACGTGACCGATGCAGAGCTCGAGCTCGCGCTGCGGACGATCGCCACATGACGACCGTCGCCTACCAGGGCGAGCCAGGTGCCTTCGGCGAGGAGGCCGTCATCGGCTACTTCGGCGCGGATGGAGTCACGCCGGTGCCGATGCCCACCTTCTCCGCCGTGTGCGCTGCCGTCGAGGACGGATCGGTCGACGCCGGCGTACTGCCGCTCGAAAACTCGTTGGCCGGCACGGTCGGCGACGCCCTGGACGCACTGGCCGATGGCTCACTGAGCGTCGTCGGGGAACTCCTGCTACCGATTCGCCATCAGTTGTTGGTGCTGCCGGGTGCCAAGCTTGAGAACGTGAAGCGCGTCAGCAGCCACTGGCAGGCGCTCGCGCAGTGCGAGCGGTTCCTTGTCGAACGCGGCTGGCAGGTGGTGGCCGCCGCGGACACGGCCGGCGCGGCGCGGGAACTGGCTGCAAACGGGGATCCAACCGCCGCCGCCATCGCGTTCGCCCGTGCCGCCGAGCGCTATGGCCTCGAAATCGCCGCACCTGACATCCAGGACTTGCCCCACAACGTCACCCGTTTCACCGTCCTGGTCCTCGACGCAGGCGCCGGACCGGAAGCTCGGGGACCATTGGCGCCGAGCCATGGTGGACAACGGGAAACGCTCATTACCTTCGAGACCGGGCACAAGCCCGGCGACCTCTATCGGGCGCTGGGATCGCTCGCGGAAGCCGGCATCAATCTGAGCAGGATCGAGTCGCGCCCGTCCGGCAGCGGCTTGTGGCGCTATCGGTTCCTGATCCAGGTGGCGGGTGATGCCGCCGCCAAGCCACTGGTTGGCGCGCTGGCCGACCTGCGCGAGCACACCAGCTCCATGCGGATCCTGGGCTCATTCGACGCGCATCGGGCGCCATAGTCTTACCTTAGCCCCGATTCTCCTACCGGAAGTGCGAGTCTGACCTTGACAGCTCGGTAAGACCGAGGATACCGTGTCGTAGGAGGAATCCAACGTGGCTACCAGAAGCATCGCTGAGGCAAGGCTTCGCAGGAAGAATCAGCTCACTCTTCCGGAGCCGATCGCAGACGCACTCGACGCCGCGCCGGACGACACAATCGTCTTCGAAACGGATCCGGAACAGCCCGGGATGGCTGTCATTCGTCGTGTTCCGCGTACCTTCGCGGGAGCAATGCCCGGTATGTATGGAACGACCGAGGACGTGAAGGCATACCTCCGCGCCGAACACGAGTCATGGGGCGACTGAACCGGCCGGGGCCGATTGAGCAGATCATCCACACCGGCGATCGCCTGCTGCTGGACACGACCGTGCTGGCCGCATATCTGGACCCCACCGAGTCGACCCACCCAGTTGCGCGCCACGTCGTCGACGACCTCGTGAAGACAGGACGCAATCCCGCCGTGGTATCGATGGTCACCGTTATGGAGCTCCTGGTGCGCCCACTCCGCGCCTCGCCGCCCGGTCATCACACCGTACTGGCGTTCCTCCGCCATCACGCGAACCTCGAGGCAATTCCGTTCGATCTTCAGATGGCTCAGGAGGCAGCCGCGCTTCGTGCGACGCATCGGCTGAGCTCGCCGGATGCGTTCATCGTTGCCACGGGGATTGCGTCCCAAGTTGCGCATGTCGTGACGAATGACGCCGCTTGGGCGAAGAAGCTGTCGGTCATCAAGGATCGGATCGGCGTCATCACCATCAACAAGTTCCTGGCGGGTTCCTGAC
>JBBJNX010000046.1:0-9933 GCA_037721115.1 Candidatus Limnocylindria bacterium | reverse complement strand
AGCCGGCCGCCGACGAGGTGCCTCGTCGTGTGCGCGCCTCATCGGTCAATGCCGCGGATTGGCGCATCATGCGCGGCAGGCCGCTATTGGCGCGGCCGATGTTCGGTGGCATCCTCCGACCCGCCGCGGGGCCGCTGGGCTCCGACGTCGCCGGCGTCGTCGAGGCGGTCGGGAACGAGGTGACCGATCTCATGCCGGGAGACGAGGTCTTTGGCAACGCGGACGGCGCCTTCGCCGAATACGTCACCGGAAGGGCGTTCGTGCCCAAACCAGCCAACCTCAGCTTCGCAGAGGCTGCGGCGATCCCGCTGGCCGGGTGTACCGCGCTCCAGGCGCTGCGCGACAAGGGAGGAGTGCAGGCCGGGCAGCGGGTGCTGGTCACCGGCGCCGGCGGTGGGGTCGGTACCTTCGCGGTGCAGCTCGCCAAGGCGTTCGGCGCGCACGTCACTGCGGTGTCGCGGACGGAGAACCTTGACATGCTGCGCGCCATTGGTGCCGACGCGGTCATCGACTACACCCGTGAGGACTTCACCCGCAGCGGCCGGCAGTTCGACCTGATCCTGGACGTCAGCGGAACGGTCTCGCTGCGCGCCATCCGACGGGCGATGGGCCCGGATGGCGCTCTGGTCATCGTCGGCGCGGGCAAGGACGTTATGCGCCGAATGGCCGCGGCGTCGGTCCGGTCGCGCCTGCTGGGCCAACGCATGGTCGTGCTCGTCTCCTCGGTCCTCAAGCCTGACCTGGCGACGCTGAAGAAGCTTGCTCAGGAGAACACACTCCGACCGGTCATCGATACCGCCTACCCGCCTGGACGAGACCATCGCTGCCCTCCGCCACGTCGAGACCGGTCGAACGCGCGGGAAGGTCGTCGTGACGGTCGCAGGTTGACGAACGAGCAGAGGCTCCGGTTGCCATTGACCGCGATCGCATTCCAGGCCCGGCCCGATGCCGAGCCCATTGGCGTTGCACCAGGTGTCGCAGCGCGAGCGCCACGGTATGGCAGGGCGTACGCTCTCACCAACGTACTCAAGCACGCCGGACCGGGCGCGCGGAGTGAGGTCCGTGTCAGCCTCGACAGCGATGCCGTTTCGATCGAGGTCACCGATGACGGGCACGCCGTCACCACTTTGCCGGGGTCGGGTCACGGCATCGTGGGCATGCGGGAGCGGGCGCTGCTCTTGGGCGGAAGCCTCACCGCGAGTCCCCGGGCGGAGGCTTTCGAGTCGTGGCGCGCCTGCCGCTCGGCGGGGGAGAGGCGTGAGCATCCGTGTCGTGGTGGTCGATGACCAGGCACTGGTGCGCGGCGGGTTCGCCATGGTCCTCAACCACCAGGACGACATCGAGGTCGTAGCCGAGGCCGCGACCGGAGCGGAGGCCATCGAGGCAGCACGTCGCCACCGCCCGGACGTAATCCTGATGGACATTCGGATGCCGGAGATGGACGGCCTGAGAGGCCACGTCACGGATCGTCGAGGAATCGGACTGGGGCGTGCGGGTGCTGATCCTGACCAACTTCGACCCCGACGAGTACGTCTATCGAGCGCTGCGCGCTGGCGCGAGCGGCTTCATGCTCAAGGACATCCCGCCCGCCGACCTCGTCTCGTCGGTGCGCACCGTGGCCGCCGGCGGCGCGCTGCTCGCTCCGTCGATCACGAGACGGCCCATCGGCCAGTTCGCCGAGCGGCTGGCTGTCGACACCGCCGTGTCCGGACGCTTGGAGCGTCTCACCGAGCGTGAGCGCGAGGTGGTGACCGCGATCGCACGCGGTTCCAGCAACGCCGAGATCTGCGAGCGTCTCTTCATCGGGCCGGCCACGGTGAAGTCTCACGTGTCCAGTATTTTCACCAAGCTCGGCCTGCGCGACCGTGCTCAGATCGTGGTCTTCGCCTACGAAAGCGGTCTCGTCCAAGCTGGCGATCTCGACATCGGCCACTGAACGACGCTGTCAAGACCCAGAAATGGGCTCGAGGCCCACGCGATCGTAAGTCGAGAGTCAGGCGCCGTGACTTGGTCGGTGGTCCCAGAGTTGCGTGGTTGGTCTACGGGCTGAGCACCCCATCGAGCGTGCCCAACTACACTCGTGGATGCCAACGTGGGGCCGCGGGCATCAGACTCTCGACGATGGCGAGGGCATCTGACTCTTGCGGCGACAAGCGTGGGCATCAAACTCCTCCGGGACGCGAGCACCATACTCACCCGGAAACAATCTCAAACCGAGCCGTTGGGGCGGCCCGGTTGAGCACGAGAGGGGGGAGCGAGGCGGCTCCGCGGGCATCGGACTTCGGATCAGAGGTGGCCTCAGCCCTGTGCTACCACGTTCGGAGCTTCACGGTATTGCGCCGATCAGGGGGCGGAGCCGCGCCTTCCACACATCCGGAGCGGCCAAGCAACCGAACGCGAAATCGCCCCCCGGAATGGCTCCGAGGGGCGATCGTCGTTCCATTCGTTAATAGACGGCCAGCCCGGAAGCGCCGTCAGCCACCGGCAGTCCGCCCGTGACCACGCCCAACGGACGGAGGTTTCCGCCATCGATGCTGAAGGCGGATGGCAGGTGGGATCTCACCGATTTCCGACCTCGGCTATCGTTGACCCATCCATCGAGACCGCCCGTGGCAGGCTAGGGACGTCCACCGCTATTGGCGTCCCGGCAGGCGCGGCAGCGACCGACGATGGTCATGTGCGAGAGATCCACGGCGAAGCCAAGGCGCCGGTCGAACGACGTGATCGTCGGCTCGGCATCGGCGAGGTCGATATCCCAACTCGAGCCGCATTGGTGGCAGTACAGGTGCCCGTGCTCCGAGGTCGGTCGGACGTGGAACTCCTCGCGCCCATCCGCGCCGTGGGCGTGCTGCACGATGCCGAGCTCTTCCAGCACGCGCAGGGTGCGATACACGGTCGACGGCGTCGTCAGCGGATCGAGCTGGCGACAGCGCTCAACCAGTTCACTCCCGGTGATGTGGCCGTTGGTGGCCTCCAGGACGTCGATGATCTGCCGTCGCTGGGGCGTCCAACGCAAACCGCGTGCGCGCAGCTGGTCCGGAATGTCCGCCCAGGATGGTGCGGCTGAGGGGAAGGCCATTCCCTGCAGTATATCGCCCAGCCCAGCAACCGCCACGCGTTGCATTAGCGACAAGCGTCAAGTACGCTGCGTCGCGTCGGACTAGGTGGATTGCAACCTGAGGTGGACGATGTTTCGAGGTACGTTGCAACGACGGTCGCTCACCCGCCGTGCACGCGCGATCTTGTTCGTGGCCTCCCTCATGCTGAGCGCCTGCACGGCGGGTGACGGGGGCGCCAGTGCGAGCAGGGCCCTGGACGGTGAGCGATCGCTGGGGTGGCAGGATGAACTGACCGGGGAGGCCGACAAGCTCGACGTGGCCACCACCGTGGCGCCCATCAGCTCCATCGCGCGCAACATCGGTGGCACCCGTATCCGGCTGCACGGCATCGTGCCGGACGCCACCAACTCGCACACCTTCGAGCCCAGCCCATCCGACGGCGAGACGCTGGCCAACGCCGACCTGATCGTGGTCAACGGCCTGCACCTCGAAGAGCCCACGCTGCAGCTGGCGGAGGCATCGAAGCGGCCCGAGGCCGAGATCATGCTGCTCGGCGACAACACCGTCACCGAGGACGAATGGCTGTTCGACTTCAGCTTTCCCGAGTCGGAGGGCGATCCCAATCCACACCTGTGGATGAACGCGCAGTACGCCCTGCGCTACGCCGAGCTGATGCGCGACTGGTTCAGCGCGGCCGATGCGGACAACGCCGACTATTACGCCGCCAATTTCGAGGCCTACAAGGACCAGCTCGATACGGTCGATGTCGCGATCCGCGAGATGACGCCGACCGTGCCCGAGGAGAACCGGAAGCTGCTGACGTACCACGACTCGTGGGCGTACTGGGCACGGGAGTACGGCTTCGAGGTCATCGGCGCGGTCCAGGCGTCGGACTTCTCGGATCCCAGCCCGCAGGAGGTGGCGCGGCTCATCGAGCAGCTGCGCGACGAGCAGGTGCCGGCCGTGTTCGGCTCTGAGGTCTTCCCGAGTGACATGCTGGAGCAGATCGCGCGCGAGTCGGGTGCCGAGTTCATCGACGAGCTGCGCGACGACGAGCCGCCGGGCGAGCAGAATGCAGCCGAACACACCTACCTGGGGATGATGCAGAAGGACATGATCATTATGTTCGAGGCGCTTGGCGGCCAGACCGATGCGTTCCAGACGCTCGAGGTCACGGACACCTACCAGCCTTGATCCCAACCAGTCAGCCGCTTGTCGTCTTCGACGACGTGACCTGCGGTTACGGCGCGGCGCCGGTGCTCGAGCAGATCGACCTGCAGATCGAGCGCGGCGCCTTCGTGGGCGTCGTCGGGCCCAGCGGGGTGGGCAAGACCACCCTGCTGCGGGCGATGGTGGGTGTCGTGCCCCGGCTGCGCGGCCGCGTGACCGTCGACGGTCGGATGGTGGGCAATGGTGAGCGGCCGCGGGTGGGCTGGGTGCCGCAGCTGGAGACGGTCGATTGGCACTTCCCGGCCACCGCGTCGGAAGTGGTGCTGATGGGCCGCTGGGGCGTGCGCCCGTGGTGGCCGCGGCCCACCGCTGACGATCGACGGGCGGTCGACCGCCTGCTGGAGCGGTTGGGTATCGGCGAGCTGGGGGAGCGCAACATCCGCGACCTGTCGGGAGGTCAGCAGCAGCGCGTCTTCCTGGCGCGCGCCATGATCGGTGACCCGTTGCTGCTCTTGCTGGACGAGCCGACGACGGGCGTCGACCTTAAGACGCGCGACGAGATCCTGCACCTGCTGGCCGAGCTCAATCGCGATGGCATGACCATCGTGCTCACCACCCACGAGCTCAACGCGGTGGCGGCCCACCTGCCGTGGGTGGTGTGCATCAACGGTCGCATTGTGGCCGAGGGCTCGCCGGAAGACATCTTCACCGACGCCATCCTGGGTCAAACCTACGGGGCCGAGCTGCGCGTCGTGCGCCAGGATGGCCTGATCCTGGTCGCCGATGCGGCGCCGCACCGTCTGCGCGAGGCGCTCAGTCATCACCACCCCGGCTGCGAGCACGCCCACCACGAACACCTTGATGACGAGCACGTCCACGCGGGCGGGAGGGCGGCGCGGTGAACGTGCTGGCGGAGCCGTTCGCGTTCGAGTTCTTCCGCCAGGGGCTGCTGGCGGCGACGCTGGTTGGCGCGCTGTGCGGAATGATCGGGGTGTACGTCATCCTGCGCCGCATGAGCTATATCGGCCATGGCCTGTCGCACTCCGTGTTCGGCGGGGCGGTGGTGGCGTACGTGGCCAGCATCAACTTCTACGTTGGCGCCGGACTGTGGGGCTTCCTGTCGGCGCTCCTCATCAACGCCACCGCGCGGCGCGGCAAGGTCGGCGCAGACGCGGCAATTGGCATCGTGACCACCGCCAGCTTCGCCATCGGCGTGGCGCTCATCAGCAAGACGCGCAGCTTCACGCGCGACTTCGAGGCAGCGCTGTTCGGCAACGTGCTGGGCGTGACGCCCGCCGATCTGGTGGTCGTCGCCGCCGCGACGGCGCTGGTAGCGGTGTTCATCGTCGCCTTCTACAAGCCGCTCCTGTTCCTAACCTTCGATCCCGACGTGGCGCCCATCTTTGGCGTGCGCACCGGCGTGGTTGACACCCTATTCTCGCTGGCGTTGGCGGCCACCATCGTGGCCTCCATCAATGTCGTTGGCGTGACCCTGATCGCTGCCACACTGGTCATTCCGTCGAGCACGGCGCGCATGCTCACCGATTCCTTTGGGCGCATCATCGTCTACTCGACCGCCCTGGGCGCGGGCTCCGGACTGGTCGGCATCTACCTCAGCTACTGGCTCGACGTGTCCTCGGGGGCAACCATCGTGCTGCTCGAGGCCGCCATCTTCGTCGTCGTATCGTTGGTCGGCTGGGTGCTGCAGCGGCAGACCCCGTGGGAGCGCGACCATCAGCCACGGGTGGTGGCCGCGAGCGAGTCCCACAGCGACACGCGCTAGGCATTGACAGCCGCTCCTGGACCGGCACAGGCCACGGAGCGGGAACCACGAAGACTTCCTCAGGCCCGGGCCACCGTCGGCGGAACTTCTGGCGCTCGAACTCTGCGCCGCCGGCCGCGCGGAAGGTCGGGCGCCCGCCTGGCGGACTCCACATTGACGAACGCGCCCCGGGGAGCCCGCCATTGGCGAGACGGTCGAGCGGTTCGGGATGGATTGTCGCCTGGCCGTCCGCGGGCCTCTCCTGATCATCGGCGTCGCCGTCGGCATCTGGGGCACGGTTCGGTCCAGCGCGCGCGGGGGAGCTCATGGCCGAGGGCGAGGCGATGACGACTGGCGACCTGGTCGCTGCGCTCGCGGGCTCTGCGCCGCCCGCTGCACCGCTCACAGCGGCGCTGGAGGGGGAGGCCAGCGCCGAGACGTGAGCCGGGCACCCAACGCGCCGCGGGCCGCGGGCGCCGGAATCGCCCGTCCGGCGGCGAACATCCTCGGGCGAAGTTTGATGGCCAAACGCTCGTTGAGCAGTCGTGCACTGGAGATCCTGATGGCTGCGTGGCACGATCCCTCGTGGGGCTGCGCCTGTAGCTCAGTGGATCAGAGCAGCTGACTTCGGAGCACCACCGTCGGTGCGCTGTGCTTCCGGTCGTGGGCGGGGTAGCGAAACGGGTCGAGTTATCTGCTCTCTTGGAGCCTCCTGGAGGCGTGCTCCCACCCAAAGGTCACTCGGAACGAAGCCGCTGCTCAAAGATTGCGATCAGCGATGGCAGGTCGTCTTCGACGACTTCGGCGAGGATGACGACGTCAACGTCCTGGTAGGCGTGGGCGAGGATTTCGCGAATCCCCTTTGCCTCTCTCCAGGGCACCTCGGGCATGACGGCCTGGAGTTCGAGACTCACGCGATTGAGCAGCTCGCCCACCTGCTCGACCCGCTTCGCAGTCGCATCGACCGTCTTCTGATCGGCTCGCCACTCCGGACCACCACTCGCAACGTGGGCAATGGCCAGCCGGGCACTCTCGAGTACCTGTTCGAGTAGCTCGCGATCACGCACGTCCATACAGGACCACTCCCTCGCTCATCGCGCGTCGAAGGATGCTCGGGCGCGCCGCGCGCCTGACCACGACATCCACGTCGTGCTCGAACAGCGTTTCGAGGTCCCGGCGCAGGCCGACGATCTCGCGCAGTCCGAAGCGCCGGTCCGCCTGCGGCTCGACGAGCACATCAAGGTCGGAATCGGGCCGGAAGTCGCTGCGCACTGCCGAGCCGAAGGCCATCAGCCGTGCTACCCCATATCGATCCGCCAGCTGATGCATCGCCCGCTGCGATACGTGGGGCAGCGCATCGTGCAGGCGTCCCAGCCGCGGCGCCTTGAACGAGCCCCGGCCACGCGGGTCGCGGAACGCACGCACGGCCGAGCCTTTGACCTCACGCATCGCCAGCCCTCGCGCGCGCAGCTCCGGCGTATCGATGATCCGATCGCGCAGCTCAGCGCGCTGGACGATCTCCACGCTGCGCGCGTCGCTCCGGTCGCGGTTGATGATCTGCACCGCCCGGCGCAGGACAGCCTGATCGGCCGACTCGGCGAATGGCGACTCGACGGTGAAGTAGCCGACGCGGTCGACGCCGGCGAACTCCACGGCGCGGTTGGCCCGCAGCACGATTTCGAGCGCCGTGTCCACCGGCAGCGATCGCAGCGAGAACTCGACCAATGCCGTGGCGGCTGGGTGCTCTTTGACGAGTTGATGGCGCTGTCGGCCGGAAATGACGAGCCCACTTCTGACCAGGCTCTCGACCGCTCGCTGCATGCTGGTCAGGGGGGCACGGCACGCGTCTGCAAGATCCGTCAAGCGCAGATCAGCCTCGCTCTGACTCAGGGCGACGACAGCCTCAACGGAGCGCTCGCCGTGGGGTGTTCTCATGCCTGCATATTACTACGCATACTGCGTAGCTATCGATACTTGCACCCGAAATGTTGTTAGCCCGGTTCAGCTCGAGCCCATGGAGGGGCCACGATGGTGGGCCGTACCGCCGTGGAGGTCGTAGCCGGAATGCCCGCACGGGTCGACGTGAACGATGACCGACGCCAGCTTGGGTTGGGCGTGGAAGAGGCGATGACGGACTTCCTCTGCCAGGCGATGGCTGTCGCAGGTGGGCAAGCTGCGGATCAGCAGGCGCCGCACCGATTCCCAGCCGGCCAAGCCGGCCGAGGCGGCGATCTGAGCACGATGAGGACGCCGGCCAGGTCCTCCGCCCGCCCGTAGCCAATGGTGTAGCGGCTGGTGGCGGCCCGCCGCCCGAGGATGAAGGCGATCCACAGCGGCACCGCGGTGAGAGCGTCGGAGAAGTTGTGGATCGTGTCCGCCAGCAGCGCCACCGACCCGCTGATGAGCACGATCACGACCTGGAACGCCGCCGTCGCCAGCAGCCCGAGCAGCGATACCTTCAGCGCCCAGATGCCACGCGCGCTGGATTCCAGTTGCGCATCGACACTGTCGGCGGCGTCGTGGCCATGCGGCTTCAGCAGGCTGCGGCGCCAACGACCACCAGCGCTTCATCCGCCCATTGTTATCGGCTACAGCACGTATCTCGTCTCGGACATCGCTGTCACGATTCCGTAGGCACGGGCGCGCCAATCATTCGGCAACTTCCCCTTCGGCGCCATTGAGCTCGGCATAGTCGACCGCCTCGTCCATGCGGTAGCGGCTGACCTGATCGCCCTCGGTGCCATGCGGCACCGCGATCACGTAGGCGCCCACCTCGTCCAACCGGTCGATGATGTCCGTCGTGGGATCGCCGCCGTTGCGCTCGACGACGGTCTCGATCGGCTCGCCCGCGTCATCCCCCAGGCCGACGATGATCTGGCCGCAGACGAAGCGGTCGCCGTCGGGGCCGCAGATGGCGTCGGGCTCGAACAGCTCGAGCGTCTCCATCATGCCGTCCAGCACCTGGCGGTTCTCCTCGTAGTCGCCGACCTGGTTGCCGGTCGAGAAGACGAGCTGGCGGTCCTCGGGCAACGCGATGACGTAGCGGTACACCCGCTCATCGGGCGAGAGAAAGCCGCCCGATGCGTACTCCTGCTCCTCGCGCGTTGCCGGTTGGCCGGCCACCGTCAGTTCCTCGCTGGAGACGACCTCGCCGAGCTGACCAAGACCTCCATCTGGCGCAATTACTGTCACGAAGATGGCCACGCCTTCGGGGATGGGCTGCTCTCGACTTACCGTGGAGACATCGAAGAAGTCGGGTGCGAAGTATCGACAGTTCGAGTGGGGACCGATCTCGGATTCGAACGGCTCGTTCCACCACCACGCGTCCGGGAACGCCACCCGAAAGCCGACCGAGTCATCCTCGCAGCTGTCCGGGTCGTTGAATACCGATGCGCCGAACGGCTCCTGGCTGGGCTCGCTGCTGGGAGCTGTGGTCGGCGCCGCCGTTGCCGATGGGGACGGCGACATCGAGGGCTCCTGCGTGGGCGACTGCGTTGACCCGGAGGGTGGGCCGTCCTGGCCGATCAGCACCGCCACGGCCAGGATGACCGCCACCGCGCCCGCGGCGGCCCGGGCCGGCACGAATGAGGCGAACCAGGACCGGCGCTGGGGCGCCCGGTCGATCGCATCCATGACCGAGCTCACGAGATCCAGCGGTGGCTCGGCCCGGCCTCGCGAGCGCAGGTACTCGACGATCTGATCGTCGTTCATGAGGCTGCCTCGGTCTGCGCGTCGCTGTCGCTGCCGATCACCGAGCCGCGGAGCGCGTTGAGTCCGGCATTGAGCCGGGACTTGGCCGTGCCAACCCGGATCCCCAGCGCACGGGCCGCCTCGGCGATCGAGAGACCCATGCTGTAATGGAGCGCCAGCATCGCCCGCTGATCGGCGCTGAGCTGCTCGAATGCCGGCTCGAGGACCATTCGGGCCTCGACGGCTGCCCGG
>JBBJNX010000045.1:0-9943 GCA_037721115.1 Candidatus Limnocylindria bacterium | reverse complement strand
ACGACCTGGACGAGGCCGAGCGGCTGTGTGACCGGATCGCGCTGATCAACGACGGTCGGCTGGTGGCCGAGGGGACGCCGCAGGAGCTCAAGACGCTCGTCGCCGAGCAGTACGGCCAGGAGCCGACGCTGGAAAGCGTGTTCATGACGTTCACCGGCAGGAGCCTCGATGACGACCACGATGATGCAAAGAACGAAGACGATGAATAGCAGAACGAAGAGAGGAGGTGATTCCCGTGCACAGCACCCTGGACCTGCGTGTCCTGCTCAGCCTGGTTGAGGAGCGCGAAGCGCGGCTGCGCCGCACGAGCCTCCCGATCGAGCTGGCGGCAGAGCATCGCCCCGTGCGGCGGTGGATCGGTCGCCAACTGGTGCGCTTCGGCAGCCGGCTGGCCGGCGAGCCAACGATGCGGCCGGTCCGAGCCCGATAAGGGCCGGGCCGGTCCATCGGCCCATTGAGGAAGAAAGAGAACAACCATGTCGATGGCAACGCGCGAGCTGCGGGCGAGCTTCGCCTTCGTGGAGCGCAACTTCAACCTGACGAGACGCTACTGGGGCTGGGAAGTGGCCTGGCTCGGCTATTCGCTGGCGGCTGCCCTGTCGGTGGCCTTCATCGGCGTGGCACAGGATGATGCGGGGCTGCTCCAGGTGCTGGTGATCGGCACCATCTTCTGGAACTTCCTGAGCATCGTCTTCGGGTTCATCGGCGAGACGGTGACCTGGGAGCGCTGGGAGGGGACGCTCGAGTACACCTTCATGGCGCCGGTGCGGCGCTACACGCAGCTCGTCGGCTCGACCCTGTTCGCCGTGACGTACGCGTTGATCCAGATGGTCATCATCTTGGTGGTGATGATGCTCCTGTTCAACGTGGAGTTCACCGGCGGCAACTTCGTGACGGCGGGCGCCTTTCTCCTGCTTGGATCATTGAGCTTCGTGGGGGTCGGCATGATGGCGGCGATTCTGCCGCTGCTGTATGTCGAGCGCGGTGACCAGATGGTCTTCCTGATCCAGTCGGTCATCCTGCTCTTCAGCGGGGTGTACTACAGCACCGACATCCTGCCGGGCTGGATGCAGTTCGTGTCGCAGTTCAGCCCCGGGACGTATGTGCTCGACGGCATCCGCGCCGGCCTGATCGACGGCACCCCCATCACCGAGCTGCTGCACGACGTGTGGCCGCTGGTGGTGATGGGCGTCGTCCTGATTCCGCTTGGCGTCTACGTCTTCGGGATCGCGGAGCGTTACGCGAAGCGCACCGGCAAGCTCAAGCGAGTCGGCTGATGAAACACGGAGATACGTCAATGGAGACCGATGCGGCCGCTCCCGCGGCCGAGATTCGCGACCTCGTCCTGCGGCCCTACGCCGGAGAGGCCGACCTGACCGAGATCGTGCGTCTCAGCAATGCGGATCTCGCCCATGACGGTGTGCGCGAGGTCGTCACGCTGGACGACCTGGCGGCCACATTCCGTCACGCTTCCGACTCCTTCGACGCGGCGCGAGACGTGCTGATGGCCGAGGCTGATGGACGGGTGGTGGGCACCGTCCGCGTTGACTGGGTCGATGGCACCGACGGGACGCGCGAGCATCGCTCCCGCGGCGCGGTCGACTCGGCGTATCGGCGGCGAGGGATCGGGCAACGCCTCCTCGCGGCTGCTGAGGAACTGATCCGCGTCAATGATTCCCGCCACGAGGTCGAACGTCCGCGGGTGATCGGCATGTTCGTCGACGAGCGTCAGGTCGGCCGGTCCGCCCTCGCCGCCAGCGAGGGGTACAAGGCGGTGCGCTGGTTCTTCGAGATGGAGCGCCCCGGCATCGACGTCGACAGGCCCGATCTGCTCTCGCTGCCGGAGGGCCTCGAGGTACGCCCGGCGTCGCGTGATCAGGCGCGGGCCATCTGGAACGCGGACCACGAGGCGTTCCAGGATCACTGGGGCGGGTGGGACATGTCGGAGGCCAGCTTCCTGCGCTGGGTCGAGTCCTCCGAGTATCAGCCGGATCTCTCGGTCGTGGCCTGGGACGGTCCTGAGATCGCCGGCGCGGTCCTGAACAACATCTTCGCCGCGGAGAACGACGAGCTCGGGTTACGTCGCGGATGGCTCGAAAGCGTCTTCACGCGTCGCCAATGGCGGGGCCGTGGACTTGCGCGAGCCCTCATCGGGCGGAGCGTCAACCTGTTGGCCGAGAGCGGAATGGATACCGCGGCGCTGGGGGTCGACGCAGACAATCCGTCCGGCGCGTTGGGCCTGTACGAGTCATGCGGATTCGTCGTGACTGAGCGTGGCTCGGCGCGGCGCAAGCCGCTGGAGGCAACCTCATGACAATTGCGTCCGTACCAGGTCTCCTCTTTCGGCCGTTCGCCGGCCAGGACGACCTGGAGGCCATGGTTCGCGTGGTCAACGCCGAGAACGAGGCCGACAGTATCTCGGAGCGGGACACCGTGGAGGGATTGCGGGCGTATCTCGGCAGTCCGTCTGAGCACTTCGATTCCGCGCGGGACGTCTTCGTGGCGGAAATGGACGGCCATGTGGTCGCGTGGGCCAGCCAGGAGTGGGTGGACACTCGCGACGGCGAGTTCCGCGAGTACCGCGTGTGGGGAGCCGTCGAGCCGTCATACCGCCGTCGCGGAATCGGTACCGCGCTGCTCGGCGAAAACGAGCGACGGGCGTGGGCGTTGGCGGCGACCCACAGCGTGGACCGAGCGACCGTGTTCGGCGCCTGGGCAGCCGATGGGCGCCCTGGAGCCAGGCTTCTGGATCGGTCCGGGTACTCAGTCAGTCGTTCGTTGGTTCTTCGACATGGTTCGACCCACGCTGGATGCGCTGCCCGACGTGGCGCTGCCCGACGGATTCGAGCTGAGGCCCGTAACGCCCGAGCAGTATCCGGAAATCTGGCGTGCCAATCGCGAGGCCTTCCGCGACCATTGGGGCGGATCCGACGAGTCGGAGGCGGCCATGCATCGCTTCTTCGAGGCGCCCGATTCGGATCCGTCACTCTGGCTGATCGCCTGGGATGGCGAACAGATCGCGGGTGGCGTCATCAACACCATCCATCCGGAGGAGAACGAGGCGCTGGGGACCCGGCGCGGGTGGCTCGACTCGGTCTTCACCCGGCGCGCCTGGCGACGGCGGGGACTTGCTCGGGTGCTCATCGCGCGGTCCCTGGTCGTGCTTCGCGATCGCGACATGACGAGCGCGGCGCTCGGTGTGGACGCCGACAACCCATCTGGCGCGCTCGGCCTCTACGAGGAGGCTGGCTTCGAGATCGATGACCGATTCAATTCCTGTCGCAAGCCGATGAAAAGAGAACCATCCACATGATCCAGGTTCCGCCTGGCGGAGTGCCGGCTGTCGCCGGCCTTCGCTTCCGCCACTACCGCGGCGAAGAAGACCTCCCTGCCATGCTTCGTGTCTATACCGCGGCGCATGCGGCGGACGGGATCGAGGAGATCACCAATCTCGAGCAGTTGAAGCTCAACTACGCGACGCTCGTCAACTGCGATCCGGAGCAAGACATCGTGATCGCCGAGGTCGGTGGCGAGATCGTCGCATATGCCCGGGTCTTCTGGACCGACCTCGTGGAGGGCGGCCGCTCGTACGAAAACTTTGGTTTCGTTCATCCCGAATGGCGGCGCCAGGGGATCGGGACCGCGATGCATCGGCACAACGAGGAGCGGTTGCGGGAGATCGCGTCGGAGCATGCCGAGGTGGCACCGAAGTGGCTCGGTTCCGAGGGTGCGGATACCGATGCGGGCAACGCCGCCCTCCTCCTCGGTAATGGATACGAACCGGTGCGCTTCTTCTTCGACATGGTGGCACCCACCCTCGAGGACGTGGTGCCGTCGCCGATGCCGGAGGGCATCGAGCTGCGTCCGGTGACGCGCGAGCAGTATCGGACCATCTGGGTCGGGGCTGCGGAAGCCTTCCGCGATCACTGGGGCGAGACCGAGTGGGCCGAGGCGGACTGGGAGCGCTTCGTCGCCGATCCCGACAACGAGGATCCGCACCTCTGGCGAATTGGCTGGGACGGGGATGAGGTCGCCGGGGTGGTCATCACCACGGTGCCGGTGGAGGAGAACGAGCAGCATGGCCGGAGCCGCGTCTACGTCGCCTCGGTGGCGGTCCGCCGGCCCTGGCGCCGTCGCGGGCTGGCCCGCTCGCTGCTGTCGAGCTCGTTGGTTGCAGCGCGGGAGGCGGGCTTCACATCGGCAAGCCTGGGCGTCGATACCGACAGCCCGACCGGCGCCAACAGCCTCTACGAATCGCTCGGCTTCGCTCCAGACAAGACCTTCACCTCGTACCGCAAGGCCCTGTAGGATCGGCCGATGCCACATGACCCTGAACCTCCGATGGAGCACTTCGATGCCTCCGATGATTCGCTCGCGGAGCGACAGACCGAACCTCGCGTAGCCTCGCTGGATGAGGTGATCGGCCTGGAGGAGATCAAGGCCGAATTGCGGTCACAGATTCAACTCTGGGCCGAGCCCGAGCGGCTCGAACGGCTCGGCGGCAAGCCGCGGGTCGGTTTCATCTTTTCCGGGCCTCCCGGAACCGGCAAGACGACCTCGGCCCACGCGCTTGCGTCGGAAACCGGTCGTGATCTCTACACGTTCTCGGGACCTGAGTTCTATGGCGATCCAGGACGGTTGGAGCTGCGTTCCATTCTGGCTGAGTTGGCCGGACGACCGGCCATCGTGTTCGTGGACGAGGCGGACGACTTGCTTCACGCTCGCAACTTCGAGCAAGAGTTCTCGCAGAGCCTGGTCAAGCACCTGCTCGTAGGGCTGGACCGGACCACCCGCGATCACGCCGCGTTCTTTATCTTCGCGACGAACATGCCACCAAGCGCGATCGAGCCTGCCCTCTGCCATGCGGGCCGGCTTGGTCGCCCGATCGTCTTTCGGAATCTGAACCTGGCCGAGCGGACACTGTTGCTTGAGCATCTCGGAACCCGATTCGCGATCGATCCTGCCGTGCGCCTCTCCAATCTTGCGGCACGTGTCCACGAGTTCCCGACGGCCGATCTTGCGCACCTCCTCAACGAGGCGGCCTACGTGGCGTGGCGCAACGACCGGCCTCAGATCGCGGCTAATGACATCGACGAGGCCATCAGCCGATTGCGGTCCGGCCTGCCGAGGGTCAGCCCGATGGCGGAGGACGACCTGCGCCGCACGGCGGTTCACGAGGCGGGGCACGCGCTCGTTCGGCTTGTGACACAGGGACGCTGGGAATCCGTCGGCCTCGTCCAGCTGAGCGCGCGCTCCGAGGGAGAGCTGGGTATCACGGAGAGCGACGAGTTCGCCGGGGACACGCTCACTCCGACGCAGGTTCGGGACCTTCTGGCCGAGGCGCTGGCCGGGCGCGAGGCGGAGATTCTCCTCCTCGGCGACGCCGGAAATGGTTCGATCAATGACCTCAAGAACGCGAATGGTCTCGCCGATCGGGCGGCCGCCGATTGGGGATTCTCATCGCGCGGCGCGCGCACCTATTACGGCGGGCAGTTCCCCGGATCGGTCATCGAGGCGCGGCTCGACGAAGCCGCCAGTGAGATCCTCGCAGACGGCCAGGATCGAGCCCGTGAGCTAGTGGCGGACCATCGGAGCCAGCTGGAGCTGCTGTCCGACCGCTTGTGCGAACACCACTACGCCGACGCGACCATGCTGCGCGAGTGGCTCGGCGAACAGCTCCCAGAGCTGACCTGACGAGTTTCGGCCAAGGTTCGGCCAGGGTATGCCGCCGAGGGGATCAATGACAGGCCCGAACGGCGGGTGGCCTTCAAATACTCGCCGGTCGAGTGGCCTGGGCGCGTTTGGCAGGGCGAGGCCGTCAATCGGGCTTAGTTTGATCCGCGGGAGGCATATCTGACGGGCCCGACTGGTCCCGGACCGCCATCGATGCGCCACGCGAATGGGATGACAGGACGGCACCGGCCGAGCGTCGCGGACAATCATTGATGAGCCGCGTGAATCGGATGACGGGAAACGGCCTGGGCGTCAGCTGCCGGCGACGAGGACCCGGTCGCGGGTCTCGTAGTAGTAGTCCACGATCCGTTCGGTGACGCGGTCCCAGGTGAACTCGGGGGCGCGGGCACGCCCGGCGTCGCCCATCTCGTGGCGCAGGTCGGGGTCGCGCGCCAGGGCGTACAGGGCGGCCGCCAGTGCGCGCGGATTGCGTGGCTCGACGAGGAGCCCTTGGACGTTGCGTTCGACCACTCGTTTGAAGCCATGGATGTCACTCGCCACGATGGGAACGCCGGCCGCCATGGCCTCCAGCAGCACGATTCCGAACGACTCCTGGCCGGTGTTCGGCGCGCAGTAGATGTCGGCGGAGGCGAAGTAGCGGACCTTCTCGTCATCGTTGACGCGGCCTAGGAACTCCACGTCGCGGATCCCGCGCAGCCCCACGTAGCGCCTGTACTCGCGCAGCTTCGGCCCCGCGCCCACGACAAGCAACCTCGCGTCGACCTTGCGCTTGCGCAGGCGGTGATACGCCTTGAGCAGGTGGATGAGACCCTTGCGCTCCTCGAGCCGGCCGACGAAGAGAATGTTGAGCGTCCTACCGTCGCGCAGCTCCTCATAGGGCTGGGCATCGGTGAATCGGTCCAGGTCGACGCCGTTGGGGATGATCTCGTAGTCGCCGGGAAAGTACCGGGCGATGAAGTGGCGCGCTGCGCCGGAGACGGCAATCCGGCCGTGGAGCAGCCCGGGCAGGCGGCCGGCGAAGCGCCTGCCGATCCAGTAGGAAGGCGAGAAGCCGCCGAAGGCGTGGAATGTCGCGATGTTCACCGTCTTCGACTGGTCGAGAACGGTCGGCGACAGGAACGGCACGAACGGCTCGTGGAAATGGAGGATGTCGAAGTCGTGCGCCTCAAGCACCTCGCGCGCCTGGTGCTTGAAGCGGAGTCCCAGCGTGACTCGGCCGACGGACCCGTTGGCCGGTGCGGCCCAGCCGGTGCCGAGCCGAATGACGTGTCTCTCGCTCTCGCGCTGGCGGCCGTACTTCGATGTGATGATCCAGACGTCGTGACCCATCCGGCGCATGGCCTCGTAGGTGTACCGCACGTGCTCATTCACGCCACCGGGGTGCGGATAGCCATACGGGCTCACGATCCCGATCTTGAGTGGACGCCGGCCGCGCGAGCCGGGCTGGACTGATGGGATCGCCGCCGGCGCCGGCTGGACCGATCTCACCGCCACTCTCCCGTGGGGCGCAGCGTATGTCGCAGGTGCCTTGCCTTGGCGCCCAGCTGGCGCCGGTACACGTCCACGTTGTGAAGGGTCGACCAGAATGCGCCGTCAGGTCGCGTGCTGCCCGCGTCGATGGCCGCGCGGTAGTGGACCGCAGTGGCGCCCGAGAACCACGTCCAGGCGGTGCCGATCCCCTCCAGGACGTGCGCGTCGGAATTGCCGACGGCAGGCAGCCGCAGCAGGTCCGCGTTGAGTCGGTCACGCGTCATTCGGCGCGATCGACCGGCCGCCGACGGGTTCATGAGCTCGATCGCGTCGAGGCGATGACGCGGGTCGTCTGCGCCGCGCGCGGTCAGCAGCGAGCGGGTGCCCAGCGACGGCGTCAGCGGCGCCAATGGATGTGCGGCGATTGCGATCCCACCCTGGTCGTGGATGCGCTCGAGTGTTTCGGGCAGTGGCCGCAGTGCGGGAATCCGTTCGCCGATGAAGAGCGCCAGCACATGGCCTCGACGCGTTGTGATCTCTTCACCGACCACGAACTCGAACGCGTAGTCACCGGCGGCGTGGATTTCGCGCGCGCGGAGTGCGCCGTCGATCCGCTCATGGTCGGTGATGGCGATAACGTCGAGGTCGGTGCGGCTCGCGACGTGGTCGAGCACTGCCTGGACGGATGCCGTTCCATCGGAGTAGAGCGTGTGGAGGTGCATATCGGCCTTCCCGAGATCCCCGCCCGCACGGGTCATGCGCGCAGGTCCGGCCAGTAGGGCTGGAACGAACCCCACCACTGTTCGGGCGCCTCGCCGATGTCGCCTTCCAGGCGCGCGGCGATCGATGTCGCCAGTGTTGCCGTATCGGCGCGTCGGTCTCCGGTGGACGGCACAGGGAGCAGCTCGGCCTCGACGCGGAAACGGTCGGGACCGATGCGCAGGCAGCGACCGACCATGACCGCCGCGCGGTAGTTGACGACCAACGAAGCTGGTCCCAGCGGCACCGTCGTCGGATGGCCGAACATCATCACGGGATGGCCATCTCCGGCGAGGTCACGATCGCCGATGATGCCGACCGTGCCGCCAGCGCGGAGCCTCGCGGGCAGGGCACGCCGCGCCTGGCTCAGGGGCACCAGCTCTACGCTGGCTCCCCCGCGCCGCGCGGTGACGAAGTCGAAGAGGGCGCGGGGCTCGATCTCCTCGACGGGTGAGAGCGGATGGATGCCGTGCGCCGCGACGAAGACCCCGAACGGCTCGAAGTTGCCGAGGTGCGAGCCGATCAGCATGCCTGGCCCCGCACGCAGCGCCGCGGCGATGGCATCCCATCCGGGGACTTCCACGATCTCGTCGATGCGATCGACCGGATAATGCGGTGCCCGAAGCAGCTCGACGTAATAGCGCGCGTGGTTCCGGAAGGCTGCGTGCACGAGATCGCGAAACGGACGCCCGCTGGTGGGACGGCCCGTCGCGGCGCAGACCCGCGCCAGGTTGGCGGCGACCAGTCGGCGACGCGCGGGTGCCAGGCGATACCACACGTCGCCGGCCAGGTCGGCGAGCGCATACGCCACGCGCGATGGCAGAGCGGCGACGATGCGATCCGCGGTCTCGAGCGCAAGGCGGAGCATCACGCGGGAATCTTCGTCCAGTCCTCGCCACGTCGGGCGGCCGCAAGGGCGGCGAGGGCGTGCGCGCGGTCGGCATCGGTCTGTGGCCAGACGGGCCTGAACATGTACCACTGGCCGGGATCCTCGCGAATCACGCCTCCGAGGGCATCAGCGACGGCCTGGGTTGCCCGGTGGATTTCGGCCGGCTCATCACTCTCGCAGCGGATGAGGGGAAGGCCGCGGGCCAGGAATCGGTCCCCACGGATTCGACGGCAGCCGACCGGCATGAGAGGTGCCCCCGTCTTGGCGGCCAGCGTCGCGGGGCCGAGCGGGAAGCTGGTCGCCTCGCCGCAGAACTCGACGGGAACATCGCCGCGCCGGTAACCGCCGTCACAGAACAGGACCAGGTTCTGCTTGTTCCGCAACGCCCTGAACAGACCGCGAAGGTTGCGCCACCCGATCAAAAAGATGTGCTGCCGCTCCCTCGCCGCCTTCATGTGCTCGTACAGGCGGCCGTAGGTCGTGTCGTCGGCGACGACGTGCATCGCCTCGTTGATGAGCTTGAGCGCGGGACCGACGAAGTCCATCCCGCCGACGTGGACCGTGCATGAGATCACCCCGTGGCCGATCCGTCGCACCTCATCGAGCATTTCGGGATTCTCGATCCGCACGATGCGCGCCGCCGCCTCCGAGGTGAGCTCACCGATGCGCATCATGTCGACGAGGTACTTCGCGTAGTTTCGGAACGCGCGTCGCGCGGCCGCGGCGACGCGCGGGTCGTCAGCCGGCAGGCCCATCGGCCTCGCCAGGTTCTCTCGTGTCAGCCGGCCCTTTGGCCCCGCCAGGTCGTACGCGACGTTGCCGACCGCCGCCGCAGCCGGCAGGACGACCCAGCGCGGCAGCGCGTTGATGACCCGCTCGGCCGCGCGGTAGAGCCAGTAGATGAGCATCTCACGCCGCCGCTCGCGCGGTTGGGCGCCCGCGATCGCAACCATGGACGGATCCTACGCGACTTCGGCCGCCGCGGCCCTCGCCTTGACCTTCGTGTTTGCCGCCGCGACCTTCTTTGCCTTGCGCCCGGCGAGCTTCTCGGTGCCGACCAGTGTCTCGTTGTCCTCTTGTGGGCGATGTCGTCGTGGATCTGCATCGGCGGCGACTTCATGAAGTAGGAGC
>JBBJNX010000395.1:0-2575 GCA_037721115.1 Candidatus Limnocylindria bacterium | reverse complement strand
GCTGGTGGCCATGATGCTCCTGCGCCCGGAAGGCCTGGTGCCAAGCGCCGACCGCAAGCGTGAGTTGCACGACGAGGAGCCGCCCGAGGAACAGTACCGCCAGCAGGTCTCCGAGCCGACGGCCGCCCCGGTGGTCACATGACCACGGAGCCCATGGACTCCGGACAGCTGGCTCCCGTCGAGCTGGGAACTCGCCAGGTCCCGGATCGCGCAGGGAACCTCGTCGACGTAAAGAGCCTGACCAAGCGTTTCGGCGGCCTGGTCGCCAACAAGGACGTGGACTTCTCCATCCCCTACAACGCCATCGTCTCGCTCATCGGACCCAATGGCGCCGGCAAGACCACTTTCTTCAACCAGATCACGGGCATGTACCAGCCGACCTCCGGATCGGTCGTCTTCGACGGTACGAACATCGTGGGGCTCTCGCCCCATGAGATCGTGGAGCGCGGCATCGGGCGGACGTTCCAGAACATCCGACTCTTCAACGACATGTCGGTACTGGCCAACGTCATGGTCGGCCGGCATGTGCGGCTCAAGGCGCGGTGGTTCCAGTCCATCCTGCGCCTCCCCTCCGTGCGTCGCGAGGAGGACGAGACACGCCAGCGAGCGCGTGATCTGCTCGATCTGGTGGGTCTCTCGCGGCGCTACGAGGACTGGCTGGCACGCAACCTGCCCTACGGCGACCAGCGGCGCTTGGAAGTGGCTCGGGCGCTGGCCAGCGATCCCAAGCTGCTGCTGCTCGATGAGCCGACGGCGGGCATGAACCCCGGCGAGACGGCGCGCATGACCGAGTTCATCGGCGACCTGCGCCGCAACCTGGACATCAGCATCCTGCTCATCGAGCACGACATGAAGGTGGTCATGGGCGTTTCCGACCGGATCACGGTGCTGGACCATGGAGAGAAGATCGCCGAGGGCTCGCCCGCCGACGTGCGCGCCGATCCCAAGGTCATCGAAGCCTACCTTGGAAAGCAGGCCACCGAATGACTGACGCCAGACCGGTCGGCGAGGAGCTCGATCCGACCACCGACGCCGTCCTGATGGCCGAAGCCGAGCCCGATGTGCCCGTGGCCGCCGACCTGCGCACGAGCGGCCAGCGGATCCTGGAACTGGACGACATCCACGTCTACTACGGCAACATCCACGCTCTGAAGGGCGTCACGCTGCACGTCGATCGCGGGGAGATCGTCACGCTCATCGGCTCCAACGGCGCCGGCAAGTCGACCACGCTGAAGACCATCAGCGGCACCCTCAAGCCACGCCAGGGCGCCATCCGACTTGACGGACAGGACATCCATCACCGACCCGCGCACGAGATCGTGGGCCTGCGGCTGTCGCAGGCTCCTGAGGGCCGGCGCGTATTCAGCCGCATGTCCGTCTTCGAGAACCTGCAGATGGGTGCCTTCGCACGGAAGGGCGCCAAGCTCGACGATGACATCGCGCGGGTCTACGAGCTGTTCCCGCGCCTTTTGGAACGCCGCACGCAAAAGGCCGGGACGCTGTCCGGCGGCGAGCAGCAGATGCTGGCCATCGGCCGCGCGCTCATGGCACAGCCCACCGTGTTGCTGCTCGATGAGCCGTCCATGGGCCTCTCGCCGATCCTGACCGAGCAGATCTTCTCCATCATCGGCGACATCAACCGGCAGGGCACGACCATCCTGCTCGTCGAGCAGAACGCGCTGATGGCACTCAAGTTGGCTAGTCGCGGGTACGTGCTGCAAACGGGACGCATCATCCTGGCAGACACAGCCACGGCGCTGGCCAATGACCCCCAGGTCCGACAGGCGTACCTCGGCGAGATCTGAACGTGTCGGTGCGGGTGGCAGCGGAGCGCGTGGCTCTACCGCTCCTGCTCATCATCAGCATCAGCTGTGCTGCTCCGACCGATCTGGCGCCGACCGAGGAACACCCTGGCGCCTCGGCCTCAGGGTCTGCATCGGCCTCAGCGCCAGCATCGGCGGAGCCGACATCGCCCGTCGCTGTGGTGCCCGATTGGCGGACCGATCCCGACGAGCCATACCCCTTCGAGGGGCCCGTTCCGGCCTACGCGGCGACTGCCGTCGACGGCGTCTACACGCGCGAACCGACCGACCGCTACGTGGGCCATCGAGCCCCCTGCCGTCGCTGCCCGCCCTATCCGGGCGATCGCGGCGTGTCGAGTCTCGAGCTTCGCTCAGGTCGCTTCCTGGTGCGGCACAGCCGGCCCGTCTATCGCAACCTTGGCCACTATCGGATCGTCGGGGACCGCATCGAGTTCTTCAACGACATCGAGTGCGCTCACGAGCGGGGAAGCTATCGCTGGGATGTGGTCGAAGGCGACCTGGTGCTGAGTGATCCCCGAGATGCCTGTGCCTTCGGCCAGCGGTGGAAGGACCTCACAGCGCTTCCCTGGCGCATCTCGGGCGACGCCGCCGCTCGCATCGAGTGCCAGCCGCCCAACGAGGAGGCCGCCGTAACGGGCCACTGGTCGCTGCCTGCCGGCTGCTGAGGCGATCCGCCGTTCAGCCCGGGGTCTCTCGCAGGAAGCGGCGCAGGAACTGCTGGGTCTGCTCCTCGCGCGGCGCGTCCAGGACCT
>JBBJNX010000044.1:0-9946 GCA_037721115.1 Candidatus Limnocylindria bacterium | reverse complement strand
TCGAAGTCGGCCCAGTACCGGCCGTCAACGGCGAACTATTACGAACCGGCGGCAAAGACTTCGCCGTTGTAGGTGACGTCCTCTTCCAGCACGACGGTCTGTGTCGAGTTCAGCGTGTGATAGGCGACGGTGGCCATCTGGTACATGTACTCGGACCCGGTGTTGACCAGGGGGTCAGCGGGATCGAGCTCGCCCGTTACGACCGGATAGCCCCAGGAAGCGGTCAGGAGCGTCATGATCTCGTCTGCGCCCGCGGTCTCGCCGCGATCGGTGAGCTGGCCGTCTTCGTTGTAGGTGAGCGTGACGCCCTGCGCCTGGCTGAATGCCTGGAGGGATGCCTGTCCCTCCTGGACCTTGAAGAATGCGAATCCACCGGCCACCACGAATGCGAGGCCGATAACTCCGAGGACGATGCCGAGTCCTCTCAATCGATTGGTCACGATGGGTCTCCTGTTCTCTGTATCTGTGTTCATTTGCTTGGTTTGATGCCCTCACCATCGCCGCTCGCACCGCTGAGCGCATGTGACGAACGGCACCATTTGGCTGGCCACATGGCCCTTCGGGTAACGCTTCGGCTCCGGCGGCGCTCAGGTCTCCGCCGCAGGGCGATTGGAGGTGTGAGGGCGACACCGGCAAGCACCGCAGAGATCCCGCTAATGACTGCCGGACCGTGGGGTCGTGGCGCAGGAGCCATATGCCTGCGACCGTGAGAATGGGAAGAGCGAGGGCGAGATCATGCGTAGATCGCGCTCGTGGGCAGATTGAGATCAGGCACCGCGGTGGGAAGCTCGCCGCTTGTGATTGCGCCTGCGATTTGGCCGAGCCACAGCAAGGCAAACAGCGCAGACACCACGATAAAAAGATGCCGGTCGTACGGCCCGGCATCAGAATCGGCGGCGCGCCGTTGAGCCCGGATACGGCAAGCACGAGCGACCAGCTGGCCAGTCCGAGAATGGCGATGTGGACCGGCCGACGAGGACCGAGAACCCAAAGATCGCGTAGCTATAGGCGAGATAACCGAGTGCGCCCATCGCGGCGAGTCGGCCCTGGTGCGAACCCGATCGTGCGCGCCAGTGTCCGAGCCCGAGCGCGGGGGTGGCCGCCGCCAGGGTGATGAGATCGGTTGCTCGCGCCTGGCGAATCATCTCCGCGGTATCGCGGTAGAGACCCGGGATGAGGAGACCGGCGGCTGCGGCCATCACGGCGAGCAGAAGCGCCAGGACCCCGAGCCTGTCTGCAACGGACGGCTGCGAGGTCATGGCGCTTGGCTCCAATTGGGTTCGGGAGACTGGGAGGCGGAACTCCAATTGGAGTCTCGTCCCAACAGGGGTCAAGCCGGACGGTGTGCGCTGTGCCAGCCGAACCCCAAGACTCGCGTGACGGCGATTCCGACGCCGGCGAAAGCCCAGGCAATCGCCGTAAGAAGTGCGACCTTGGTGGTGTCGATGATGATCTTCATGATGAGCCTCGATTCTTGACAGTCACCGACTTGCAGGACTTCCGCTTCGGTGATCTGCGCTCAGCAAAGCACCGCGGACTTGGCTCCCCAAGTACCGAAGGCCCCGATGCGAGGTGCCGAACGGCCCAGCCCGAGCCGGCTCGGGCGCCGAAGTCCGCCTCGTGGCAAGCAATGGAACGGGTTCCTGCGGGCCGAATGGCCTGCGAGAAGCGGCCAGTCGACCCTGCCCGTTCATCCGGCCAGCAAGCATCCTCCATTCAAAGGAGCAACTGTGATGACGGACCGACAGGCAGAGATTCAAGACAAGGTACCGGCGGTCCGGCGTGTTGCCCGAACGAGGGCCAGGTAGTGACATGACGACGAACGCGGGAGCCTGTACTGGATGGCAATCTGGATGGTCGCTCTGCTGGCCATCGTGTGGCTGCTGGTGTCGGGCGGGGCCAGGCGCCCGTCAAGCCACGCCCGTTAAGAACCTGAGGGGGCGCTCTGCCGCTGGCCAGATCAGCGAGGACGAGTTTCGTCATGAGCGCGACGTCTTGGAAATAGGAGAGCAGCACACATGACTACCAAGCTTGTTGGCCCTTTCGCCGCCGCGACTCTCGCCATCGGCATCCTGGTCGGCGCCGCCGGCACCGTGCTCGTGCACGACACCTCCCGGCCCTCGATGGCCATGACCGACATGGGAGACATGGGCCAGATGCACGTGATGATGAGCAACATGGGCGGCTCGACCATGGGGCACGGGGATTCAAGGGGCCCAGTTGAGAATGCGCCAGACCGCAACGGGAGCGACCAGTGATCTCCGCCTATGGAACATGTCCAACTCTCCCTGGGTCAGGGTCAGCGTCGTGGCGGGATGATCATGGCCTGGGCCCGCTGATCGTCCGGTAGCTCGAAAGGAATTCTAATGCGTCACCCTCTCCTCCTCCTCCTCATGACCCTCCTCACCTTGGGCCTGGTGTTGGCTGCCTGCTCAGGCGGCGCCGGCAGCTCGTCGGGCGAAGTGCGCACGGTGGCCGTCCGCATGTCCGACGACATGCGCTACGACCCGACCGAATTCGACTTCTTCGTCGGCGAGAGGGTGCGATTTGAGGTGACCAACGCCGGGGCGCTGCGCCACGAGCTGTTCATCGGTGACGTGGTTGCCCACGAGGAGACGCCGCCGAGATGGCCGAGGGGGCGAGGCCCACGATGGGTCACGATGACGCGAGCGGGGTGAGCGTCGAGGCGGGAGCCACCGAGTCGTTGGAGTACACCTTCAGCGAGGCAGGCGCCCTGCTGGCCGGCTGCCATGAGCCAGGTCACTACGAAGCCGGCATGGTGGCGGACATCACGGTGCACCCTTGATGCCGCCCGCCCGCGCTCATCAATCTGCTCCGCACCCGGCCGGCGACCCATGGACGTACACCACGCACTGGCGAGTGCGTCAGTACGAGCTCGACTTCAACGGTCACGTCAGCAATGCTATGTATCTCAACTACGTGGCTCAAATCACCAGTGAGCACGGAGAGGCGTCGGGCTTTGGTCGAGCCTGGAGCCTTGAGCACGGCGGGGCCTGGATGGTTCACCGCCATCAGATCATCTATCACCGCCCGGCGATGCTCGACGACGAGCTGGAGCTGAAGGCGCGTGTCAGGTCCCTACGCGGCGTGCGGGGTGTCAGGGAGACAAGCATCACCCGCATCGCCGATCAAGCACCGATCGCCGACATCGAGTCCGAGTGGGTCTGGGTCCGCTTGAGCGATGGCCGGCCGACGCGTGTCCCGCAGGAGATCGTTGATGCCTATCGTGATCCCCCAACGTACATGACAGGGAGGTAGCGCACGAGGATGAGGAGCCATCAACCGGATCCGCCGGTGAGCCTCAGGGCAACAGGCCGGACTCGGCGAAGGCACGGACGAAGGGCTCCGCCCAGAGCCCCACGACGATGAGCGCGACGGCCATGGCCAGCGTGGCGATCGCCGCCCATCGGCCCAGGACCGGTATCGATTTGGGAGGTGCGTCGAAGTACGCTGGCGCAAGAACCCGCACGTAGTACACGATCGATACCACCGTGTTGAGCGCCGCGAGCACCGCCAGCCAGATGTAATCCGCCTCGATGGCAGCTCCGAAGAGCAGGAGCTTGGCGACGAAGCCGGCCCGCGGGGGCACGCCAATGAACGACAGGAATGCGAGCAGGAGTGCGCCCAGCAGCAGTGGCCGAGCGCGACCCAGTCCCAGGTAGTCCTCGAGCTTGGTGCGGCCGCGGAGCTCGACCACCACACCGAATGCAGCCACATTTCCGATGACATATGCCAGCAGAAAGAACAGCAGCGACGGCACCGCCAGGCCGCTGAGCCCGAGGGCCACGATGGCCATCAGTCCGTACCCGGTCTGGGACACCGCCGACCAGCCGAGGAGCCGACGCACGTCGGTCTGCCACAGCGCTGCCAGGTTGCCGAGCGTCATGGTGGCGGCCGACAGGACGGCGACGAGCAGACGCCAGTCCAGTCCGTCGGTCGGTAGGGCCAGCACGAACCGGGCGAGGAAGATGAGGCCGCCGACCTTGGGAATGCTGGTAACGAAGGCCGCCACCGGCGCCGGAGCGCCCTGGGCCACGTCGGGCATCCAGGCGTGGGCCGGTACCGCCCCGATCTTGAAGGCCACGGCGAGGATGACGAGTGCAGCTCCCACGGCAAGCCCCACGCCGCCCGTCGGCGGCAGGCCGGACCGCAGGCCGGACAGCGTCGTCGACCCGGCGAGGCCGAACAGGTAGGCCACGCCGATGAGCATAGCGGCGCTGGTCAGGGCACCGATGAGGTAGTACTTGATCGCGGCCTCCGAGCCCGACGATGAGCGGCGGTGATAGCCGGTTAGCACGTAGCCGGTTGCGGAGGACAGGATCATGGCCACCACGAACTCTTTCAGGTCTGTGGCGCCGGCCAGCAGGATGGCCCCCAGGGCGCCGTACAGAATCAGGGTGTAGTACTCGCCGTGTCGGGGGTCCGAGCGGAACCACGGCACCGACAGGCCGATGACCGCGGCGGTGGCCGGCAGCACGATGAGCTTGGACCACACGGCGACGCCGTCGCGGGCGTAGGTATCCGCAAAAGTCAGTGATTCGCGCCCGCCGAGGGCGGGGAGCATCGGCAGGGTGGCCAGCGTGGCCAGCGCGAGCGCGACCAGGGCCAGCAGCGCCGCGCCGCTCTGCCATCGGCGCGGAGCCAGCAGCGCCCACAGCAGGACAACCACGCCGCCGACCACGAGCACGATCTCCGGCACCACGTCCCCGACTGCGGCCGCCATGTCCATCGGCATGACCTCGCTGTCCGGCATCCGTCAGCGCCCGACGAACGGTCCGGCGAACGAGTCGATCACGTCGAGCAGCCAGGCCGGGAACACGCCGATGACGACCACCAGGGCCAGCAGTGCGGCGAGGGTGAATGCCTCCGTCCGGCCCAGGTCGCGGAACTCACTCCAGCGTTCCGGGAGGCCGCCCAGGAAGACGCGGCCCAGCATCCGCAGGAAGAGCGCGGCCGTGACAATGATTCCGAACAGACCGACGGCGGCCAGCCACGGGTACACGGCCAGGGCGCCGGTGAACACCTGGATTTCCGCGACGAAGCCGGCCAGACCGGGAAGCCCCAGGCTGGCGAAAGCCGCCAGGACGGTGAGGCTGGTCAGCCACGGCGCACGCTGCAACAGACCGCCGTAGGCGTCGGTCTCGTACGTGGAGCCGCGAGCCAGGAGCGAGCCGCTGATCAGGAACAGCGAACCGGTGATGAGGCCGTGTGCCACCATCTCCACGGTGGCTCCCGTGAGGGCGATTGCCTGGGCCGCGGCCTGTCCGGGCACGGCCGCCCCGGCCACCGCCAGCCCCAGGATGACGTAGCCCATGTGGTTGATGCTCGTGTAGGCCACCAGGCGCTTGAGGTTCGTCTGGGCCAGGGCGACGAGCGCGCCGTACACGATGGCGATCACCGCCAGCACCGCCAGGGGGAAAGCGAACTGCGCGAACGTGTCGGGCAGCATCGCCATCAGGATGCGGACGAAGCCGTAGGTCCCCATCTTCAGCAGCACTCCCGCCAGGACCGCTGATACGGGTCCCGGCGCGTCAACATGGGCGGGCGGCAGCCAGGTGTGGAAGGGGACCATCGGCGTCTTGATGGCGAAGCCGATGAAGAAGCCGATGAAGACCAGTACCGCGTACAGGCCGCCGCCGGCGAGCGGCTGCTGCTCGATGATCTGGGCCATGTCGAACGTGCGCGGTTCGGTGGTGAGGTAGATGCCCAGGATGGCAAGCAGGAGGGGCAGGGAGCCGGCGAAGGTATAGACGAAGAACTTCAGCGCCGAGCGACGTGCGTCCCCGTGTCCCCACGCTCCGATGAGGAAGTACATCGCGACCAGCGACACGTCCCAGAACACGAAGAAGAGAAAGAGGTCAAGGGCCAGGAAGAGCCCGATGGAGGCACCCTCCAGGAAGAGCATGAGCGCGAAGTACGACGGACCGCGGCCCCGAAGGTCAACGGGGTAGGCGGTGGCCGCCACGAAGATGAGCGCTGTCATCGAGGCCAGTGGGAGTGAGAGCCCATCGATGCCGACCCGGTAGCTGACGCCCAGGGTTGGGATCCAGTTGAGTGCCTCGACCTGTTCGAAGCCGCCGGTGCCCTCGAAGGCAAGCCAGGCGAATGCCAGGAGGACGAGCGGGATGGCCGCCGCCAGGGTGGCCACGCGCTGCAGCCTTCGCTCCGAGGTGGCCAGCCACGACAGCTGGCGACCCAGCACGAAGATCAGCACGGCCCCGACGATCGGAAGAATGACCGCAGCGCTCAGCACCTTCGGATCGTCACTTTCAAGGGATCCATATCAGGACAACGAGCATGACCGCCAGGCCGACGGCGATGATGACGTAATAGTGGTGCGACTCGCCGGTCTGTAGGCGGCGACTGGCTTCACCCACTAAGCCCACACCTCGCGCGCCTGCCTCGACCGCCGCATCCACGCCCAGATCGTCGGTCGTCCGCGAGGCGCGGGCAGTGCCGAGCGTCAGAGAGGTGATGCCGCGAACGATGCCGTCAAAGGTCCACTCTCCGTGGATCGCGGCGAGTGCCGAGACCCGGCGCGCAAGCCAGGCAACTCCCCGGATGCCCGCGTCGATGACTCGGTCGTCAAGTCGTGCAAGCGTCGCCGCCAGTGACTCAATCGGCCGTACGATGATTGCATGCGTCATCGCCGGCAGACCGAGCCAGTCGGCCGCCGCCGCCTGCAGCCGGTCAGGTAGGCCGAAGGTCAGCAGCCGCCTGCTCCGGAAGAGCTGCCATACGAGCCCGAAGGCGACGGCGGTCAGGCCGACCGATGCCGCAATCTCCCAGGCAGCACCCGATTCGAGGGTCCCTTCCGTCATCGACGCCACGAACCGCTCGCCGCCAGGCAGCCAGACGGCTGAGAGGAGCAGGGTGACGGACGCCAGTACCGCGAGGCTCGCCAGCTCCGCAGCGCCGGGCCGGTATGGCTGAGCTGCCCTCGTGCCGGCATCGGGAGGACCGAAGACGAGAAGCTGATAGCGCGCCGCGTAGAGCGCGGTAAGAAGGCTGGCGATCAGGACGGCGCCACCCAGCCACGGCGACGCCTGCAGCGTGGCCGCGAGGATCCGCTCCTTGCTCCACGCGGCGCCTAACGGAGGTACCGCAGTAAGCGCCAGAGCGCCGACCGCCGACAGCAACGCAACCAGCGGCATGGCTCGCGCCAGACGCAGGCTGCCCAGCCACCCTGAGCCGGTGGCATGGATCGCCATGCCAGCCCCGAGGAAGAGGAGCGACTTGAAGGCCGCGTGCGCGACGAGCTGAGCGCCGGCGGCGGCGACTGAGCCGGCGCCGACCGCAATGAACATCAGGCCGTATTGGGCTGACGTGGAGCCGGCCAGGGCGCGCTTGGCATCGGTCTGGACCAGGGCCACCACGGCACCCGCGAGCGCGGTCGCGATACCGACGGTCGCGACGGCGGGCAGGAACCAGGCGACCGCACCAAGGTCAGGTCCGAGACGGATGAGCAGATAGGCGCCGGCGGCCACCAACGTGGCCGAGTGCAGCAGCGCCGATACCGGCGTCGGGCCGGCCATTGCGGCGAAGAGCCAGGGGGAGAAGGGCAGCTGAGCGGACTTGGCCGCCGCTGCCAGCAATACGCCCGCGGCGATGACCGCCTGAGCACCGGGATCGGCCCCTGCGAGGCCGGCGAAGGCAAAGCTGCCGGTGGCGGCGAAGGTCATGCCGGCAGCAATAAAGAGGCCGATGTCGCCGACCCGCGTCGTCAGGAACGCCTGGGTCGCAGACCGGACAGCGTCGGGGTCGCGCCAGCGATGGCCGATCAGCGTCCACGAGAGGAAGCTGACGAGTTCCCAGCCGATCAGGAGCGTCAGGAAATCCGCCGCCGAGACCAGCAGGAGCATCGCCCCCACGAACGCCAGCAGGAGCGCCAACAGCCGTCGCCGGCCGTCGTCCTCCGTCGCGGCTGCGTACGCGACGATCGGTGTCGCGATCAGGGGAACGAGTACCGACATCGTTCGCCCGAAACCATCGAGTTCCAGACGAAGCTGGATCCCCGGGCTCCACGCCCAGCCGAAGCTGGGCTCTGACGTGGCTGCCGCGATGGCGACCGCCAGGGTCAGCAGCAACGTACCCACTGCCGCCACACCGACAAGGCGAGGTCGATCGCCCAGCAGCAGGAGGACTCCTGCGCCCGCCACGGGCAGGAGCGGCAGGATAAGGACGATCACCCCTTCAACCGCCGAAGCTTCTCGGTGATATCGGCGCGTCGAGCACGATAGACGTTGGTGATGAGTGCGAAGCCGAGGGCCATCTCGACCGCCATGACGGTCATGAACACGATTGCCAGCATCTGGCCCTGCGGATTGCCGCCCGCGGTGTATGCCCAGAAGGCGCCGAGCGCCAGGATCCCGCCGTTGATCATGAGTTCGAGGCCCATCATCAGCATGACGAAGGACTGCTGGCTGAGCGCACCGTACACGCCGATGCCGAACAGTGCCGCGGCCACCAGGAGGATGGTCTCCAGGCTCATGTCGATTCCAGATCCTGCTCGAGGGACGGCTCGGTCGAGCCCTCCTCGGCCTCGCCATAGCGCCCTCGTCGGCTGGCCAGCACCACGGCGCCGATCATGGTCGACAGCAGTGCCACGCCCGCCGTCTGGAACACGAGCATTGAGTCGCCCAGCAGTTCCTCGCCGAGCTGGGCGGTCGCCTTCTCGGGAGCTGGGTTGGGGTGGTCCGGGAAGTCGACGAGCAGAACCGGCGCGGCGAGCACGGCGAAGGACAGCAACCCCGCAGCTACCGCCACGCGGTGCTGGTGGACCATCCACATCGGGTTCAGCCCGGCCGGATTCATCATGTACATGACCATGACGATGGCCATGATCAACATCTCGCCGGCCATCATCAGGATGAGGACCATCCCCACGAACTCGGCGCCGAGCAGGACGAGAATCCCGCCCACCGCGGCGAAGGAGGCAAGCAGATAGAAGGCGGCCCGAACCATCGAGTCCGTCCTGAAGACGCGGTAGCCGGTGACGACCGCACCGGCGGCGAATAGCCAGAAGATGGCATCCAGCAGGAGCTCGCCGCTCACAGCAGCACCGCGGCCGAGACGAAGATGTTGACCAGCGCGAGCGGGATGAGGATCACCCACGCCGTCACCACGAACCGCTGGATGCGGATGCGAGGCAGCAGGTGGCCGGCCGCAAGGAGGAGTGCGAGCAGGGCGACCGTCTTGACCACTACCCAGGCCGGGCCTGGCAACCACGGCCCCCACCAGCCTCCGAGGAAGCCTGCGGCCCCCATCGCGGCGACCGCCAGGAGCATCGCCGCGCGCGCTGCCGTCCAGAGCAGCCGCGCCACACCCGAGTCCTCCACCGACGTGCCGCCGGCCAGATCGCTCGCGTCGGGTAGGTTCAGCGGGCCCCAGAAGCTCACGGCCAGCCCGACCACCAGGTAGAGCGGCAACCCCAGCGGCTGACGAACCACGTTCCACAGCGATTCCTGCGCGTTCACGATATCGACGATCGACAGGGATTCCGCCGGCAGGGCCGTCGCGAGCATGGCAAGCAGGAACGGGATCTGGAACGAGAGTGCCTGCGCTCCGAAGCGATACGCCCCGTTCAGCGCCAGCGCCGAGTTCGACGACCAGCCGTGCAGGAAGACCGCAATCATGACGAAGACGATTGCGGCGGAAAAGACCACGAACCCGGTGCTGGGATCGGTCGCAACCGTATCAGGGCCAATGGGTACCGTCGCCAGCGCAACGGCGGCCAAGCCGGTCAACAGCGCTGGCGCCAGTGCCCATCCCGGCGCATCGGGACGCTCCGTGGCCCGTCGCCGCTGCACCAGCAGGAGGGCGGCCGAGCGCAGCGGACCGATCACGGAGTCGCCCAAGGTCCAGCGCCCGCCACCGATCAGCGTGGCCATCGAGCGATCCAGCACTGCGATGAGATAGACGCCGG
>JBBJNX010000394.1:0-2578 GCA_037721115.1 Candidatus Limnocylindria bacterium | reverse complement strand
CTGGTGGCGCACCTGGTGGCGCGTCGGTCCCGCACTCGCCGAACGCGGATTCAGGGTCATCGCCGTCGACCTGCGCGGCCACGGCGGGAGCCCGCACATCAGCGGGGTCGCGACAGCCGAGACTCTGGCGTTGGATATCGGCGCCACCGTCGATCACCTCGGTGTGGCACCGGTGGATCTGCTGCTGGGGCACTCGCTCGGAGCCGCAGTCTGCATGGAGCTTGTCCATCGGCGGCCACAGATCACCCGGCGGCTCGTCCTCGAGGACCCGCCCGGACAGACCCGGGCCGATGACCTCGAGTTTCAGGCCGGCCTCGAACGAGAGGTGCACGCCGCCAGGACCGATCCTGAAGCCGAGGTGCGGCGTGCGCTCGCGGAGAACCCGACCTGGGTCGAGGGGGATGCTCGCCAGGACGTCGAGGGCAGGGCGCGGTGCGATCTGGAAGGCATTCTTGCCTCTCTGCGCGCGAATACCGGTGTGCGTGCCACCAAGCTGACAGCGACCCTCGACATGCCGACGCTCTACCTCATCGCCGACGAGCGACGGTCCGTCCTCGGGGCCGAGCGGCCGCGGCTGATCCGATCCCTGCCGGCACGGTCCGACCTGGTCGAGTTTGCATCGGGGCACGTCATCCACCGGGACCGCTTCGCAGCGTACGTCGCCTCAATTCTTCGTTGGCTGGAGGCAGCGTGAAGGCCGCCGATTGGGGTCCTGCGAGCGCGGATAGCGAGGCTACCCCCAATCGCGCACAGCTGGCGGGGTCGCTCAGGATGGGCGCGCAGGATCAGGGAGTTCGGCCTCGAAGGCTCGGAGCTCGTCGCCGGCGATCTTGTACTCGTGCTCGTCTGCTGGGTAGGCGCCCGAGCGAACGTCCGTCGCGAAGGCTTCCAGCGCGCGCCTGGTTTCACCGGCGAGATCGGCGTAGCGCTTTACGAACCGGGGCGCCGCACCCTCGTTGATGCCGAGCAGGTCGTGCCAGACCAGCACCTGGCCATCGCAGCCGGGTCCGGCGCCGATGCCGATGGTGGGGACCTCCAGCGCCGCGGTGACGTGTGCACCGATCCGCGCCGGCACGGATTCGAGGACCAGGGTGAAGCAGCCCGCGGCCTGGAGCTCGCGCGCATCGGCGACGAGGCGAGCGGCGGTGGACGCGGTCCGGCCCTGCGCCTTCATGCCGCCGAGCATCGTAGCGGACTGCGGCGTCAGGCCGAGGTGGCCCATGACCGGGATGCCGGCACCAACGATTGCCCGCACGCGGGAGGTCATCGGTCCGGCGCCCTCGAGCTTGACACCATCCGCGCCTGCCTTGACCAGGCGAACGGCGTTGGCGACCGCGTCGGCGTCGGAGGCCTGGAAGGAGCCGAACGGCATGTCGCCGATGATCAGCGACCGAGGTCGTGCCCGCGCCACGGCGGAGGTTAGCATGACAGCCTCGTCCATGGTCACCGGCACGGTCGATTCGTAGCCAAGGACGTTGTTGCCTGCCGAGTCGCCGACCAGGATGAGGTCGATTCCTGCTTGAGACGCAAAGTGCGCCGACGGATGGTCGTAGGCAGTGACCATCACGATCTTGGTGCCGGCGCGCTTCATGGCATCGATCTCGGGGACGGCCAACGCTTCGCGGATATTCTTCACGCGCGAAGCGTCGCCCTAGCGGCCGGCGTTGTCAACGCGGGTCACTCGACGTGGAGGTCGACCATTTCGGAGATCCGTGGTCGGCCGAGCTCGAGGCGTTTGACGAGTTCAGCCACGCGCCACTCCGCATCTGCTTCTACGCGGAGAAAGCAGATCTCGTCACGGGGGGAGACCGTGCAGCCCAGGAAGCCGATGTGGTCGCAGCGGTCGCGGCAAGGATCGCATTCCAGAGCGTCGTCTTTCCGATCCCCGGCTCGCACTCGATAGTCAGATCCACCGGGCCAGTCTCGAGCAGCTCGGAGAAGCGCTCGGAACAGGCCCACTCTGCATGACGACCGATCAGGGCATCCGGGGCGCCGACGGTTGATCGTTCGCTAGCGTTCGAGGCACACATTGTCGATGAGCCGCGTGGCGCCGATGCGAACGGCAGCGCAGAGCATGGGACCATCGAAATCGGCAAGAGCCACGTACTCGACAGTCAGGCCGCGCGCGGCGTCGAGTACTGCGCGTGCTGCCTGCATGGCATCTTCGCCGGACCGATGCGCCGCCAATCCGGCCTCGAGGGCTCTGGGCAGAGCCAGCGCGGTGGTCCGTTCAGCCGTCGAAAGGAAGACGTTGCGCGATGAAAGCGCCAGCCCGTCCGAATCACGAATGGTCGGCACCGCCACGATCGCGATTGGGACGTTCAGGTCGGCTACGAGACGCGTGACCACGGCCACCTGCTGAGCGTCCTTGCGGCCGAAGAAGGCGACGTCTGGTCGCACGATCGAGAAGAGCTTGGTGCACACGGTGGCCACGGCCCTGAAATGGCCCAAGCGGGAGGCCCCTTCGAGCGTGGTCGCGAGCGCGCCAGGCTCGACCCACGTGTCAAAGCCTGAAGGGTAAAGCTCCTCAACGGACGGGGCGAACAGCAGGTCAACGCCCGCACCGTCGGCGGTTCTC
>JBBJNX010000393.1:0-2594 GCA_037721115.1 Candidatus Limnocylindria bacterium | reverse complement strand
CTGATCCGGACTCTCGCGCCGGGGGCGTGAAACGAGCCGGCCCCGAAGGACCGGCTCGTCTGTGGTCGCGAGAGAGGGAGAGCTACTTGACCTCGGTGGTCGCGCCGGCCTCGGAGAGCTTCTCCTTGGCGGCCTCGGCCTCCTCCTTGGTGACGCCCTCCTTGACCGCCTTGGGGGCGGCGTCGACGAGGTCCTTGGCCTCCTTGAGGCCCAGGCCGGTCAGCTCGCGGACGGCCTTGATCACGAGGATCTTGTTCGGGCCGACCTCGGTGAGGACCGCATCGAACTCGGTCTGCTCCTCTACGGCGGCAGCGCCACCGGCATCACCACCGGCAGGGGCGACGGCAGCGGCCGCGGGGGCGGCGGCGGTCACGCCGTAGCGATCTTCGAATGCCTTGACCAGCTCACTCAGCTCGAGGACGGTCATCGTGTCGATCGCCTCGAGGATCTGGTCCTTGTCCAACGTCTTGGTCGCCATCGGTATCGGTCTCCTGTCTACTGTCCCGAGGCGCTAAGCCGCGGTCTCGGACTGTTGCTTCTTCTCAGCCACGGCGCTCAGGACGCCGACGAGGTTGCGGATGTTCGCGGCGAGCACGCCGGCCATGCTGGTCAACGGAGCTGCCATTCCGCCGGCGATCTTGCTCAGCAGCACGTCGCGCGACGGCAGCGTGGCAAGGCGGCTCAGCTGCGACGCATCGATCGCGGCACTGCCGAGCATTCCACCGCGAATGGTGATCCCCATGCGGGAATAGGGTCGGAAGGCATCGGCCAGCGCCTTGGCCATGGCCGCCTCGTCGCCGTCGATCGTCGCGAGCGCGGTCGGACCGGAGAGCAACGACTTGAGCTCCGGACGCTCCGCCTCATCGGCGGCGATCTTCAGCAGGCGGTTCTTGGCGATGGTGAGCTGGACGCCGCTGTCGCGGAGCGTCCTTCGGACCGACTGCATGTCAGAGACCTTGAGGCCACGGTAATCGGCCACGGCCATGGCCGAGCTGTTGCGGAGCAGGTCTGCAAGCTCGGTGACGGCCTGGCGCTTGATATCGGTCGGCATCGGTCTGTGTTGGTCTCCTCCTTGGGCATGCAAAACGGCGGCCCCGTGCACGCGCGACACGAGAACCGCCGTCAATCAGCAAAGTTCGTATTCGTGCCTGCGTGTGCCGCGACGTCACTGCGTCGACGATTGGACCGGGTATCTCACCCGGTCACATCACGGTCTGTGGCTTCTTCTATTGAAGGCACATGGTAGCCGATGCGCCAGTCGGTGTCTGTCGGCTACGCGTTTGCGAGTGCGAGGGCCGATTGGATGTCGATGCGTACGCCGGGTCCCATGGTCGGAGCCAGGGTCAGCGTTCGCATGTAGGTGCCCTTGGCACCCGACGGCTTGGCACGCTGCACTGCGTCGACCAGCGTTGCGACGTTGGCGGCCAGATGATCCGGGGCGAAGCTGGCCTTGCCGACCGGCACATGCACGATCCCGGCGCGGTCGACCTTGAACTCGACGCGTCCGGACTTGATCTCGCTCACGGCCCGCTCGATGTCGAAGGTGACCGTGCCCGACTTCGGGTTCGGCATCAGGCCGCGCGGCCCGAGCTTCTTTCCGAGGCGGCCAACGGTGCCCATCATGTCCGGCGTGGCGATCGCAACGTCGAACTCGAACCAGCCGTCGTCGATCTTCTTGACGAGGTCATCGCTTCCGACGTCGTCGGCTCCCGCCCGCAGCGCCACCTGGGCATTCTCGCCCTGCGCAAACACGATCACGCGCGTGACGCGCCCCGTGCCATGGGGCAGGACAACCGTCCCGCGCACGAGCTGATCCGCGTGACGGGGATCGATCCCAAGCCGCAGGTGCAGCTCAACGGTGCCGTCGAACTTGCTGAGCGAGAGCTTCGGCAGCAGCTCGGCTGCCTCGCCGATCTCGTAGCGGCGCTCCGGCTCAACGAGCTTGGCGGCCTCGACGTACCTCTTCGAACGCTGCGGCATGTCAGGCCACCTCGATGCCCATCGAGCGCGCGGTGCCCTCGATGATCTTCATTGCATGCTCGACGTCATTCGCGTTGAGGTCCGTCATCTTCATCTCGGCGATCTCGCGCACCTGGGCGCGGGACACGCTGCCGACCTTGGTCTTGTTGGGCTCCGCACTCCCCGCCTCGACGCCTGCGGCCCTCTTGAGCAGCGCGGCCGCGAGCGGCGCCTTCGTCACGAAGGTGAAGCTGCGGTCCTCGAAGACCGTGATCTCGGCCGGAACGACGTACCCGCGCTGATCGGCGGTGCGCTCGTTGAATGCCTTGATGAACTCCATGATGTTGATGCCGTGCTGGCCGAGGGCCGGCCCGACGGGCGGAGCGGCGGTGGCGACACCGGCCGGCGCCTGCACCTTGATCATTGCCCTGATCTTCTTTGCCATTGCTCTCCTCTCGAGGTTCTGACGGGGCCGATGTGCCCCTCCCTCGTCCTTGCGGCGGCGCCCGGCGCCGCCATCGGTCTATCGGCTGAAGTATATAGGTATATACTTCGGCGCTATTTACAGCTTTTCGATCTGAAGGAAGTCGAGCTCCACCGGGGTCTCGCGGCCGAAGATGCTGACGAGCACCTTG
>JBBJNX010000043.1:0-10008 GCA_037721115.1 Candidatus Limnocylindria bacterium | reverse complement strand
CTTCTCGAGCAGCTTGCGCTTGCGCGTGATGTCACCGCCGTAGCACTTGGCGAGGACGTTCTTACGCATCGCCCGGATCGTCTCGCGGCTGATGATATGCGAGCCGATGGCGGCCTGGACCGGCACTTCGAACATCTGGCGCGGGATCAGCTCCTTGAGCTTCTCCACCAGCGCCTTGCCGGACCGATAGGCGTTCGACCGATGGACGATGAGGCTGAGCGCATCGACCGGCTCCCCACTGACGAGCACGTCGAGCTTCACGAGGTCTCCGGGTCGATAGCCGATATACGAGTAGTCCAGGCTGGCGTAGCCGCTCGATCGGCTCTTGAGCTGGTCGTAGAAGTCGATGATCAGCTCGCCGAGTGGCATCTCGAAGTGCATGTTGACGCGCTTGGGATCGAGGTACTCCATGTTCTGGAATTCGCCCCGGCGCGTGGTGGCGAGCTCCATCAGCGGACCAATGTAGTCGGTCGGGGTGATGACCTGGGTCGAAACCCACGGCTCGCTGATTCGCTCGATCTCGCCAGGCCCGGGCATCTGGGCAGGGTTATCGATCACCACGTCATCGGCCTTGTACATGACCTTGACGTGGTACTCGACGCTCGGCGCCGATGCAATGAGGTCAAGATCGAATTCGCGTTCCAGGCGCTCCTGCGTGATCTCCATGTGAAGGAGCCCCAGGAAGCCGCAACGGAACCCGAAGCCCAGCGCCACCGAGGACTCCGGCTCGTAGACGAATCCGGCATCGTTGAGGTGAAGCTTGTCGAGCGCATCCCGCAGTTCGGGATAATCATCGCCGCGCAACGGATAGATCCCAGCGAAGACGAGTGGCAACGGCTCCTGGTAGCCGGGAAGCTGCTCGGTCGCTCCATGCGCGGCCGAGGTGAGCGTGTCGCCCACCTGGACCTCCCGGATGCTCTTGAGCCCGGTGGCCACGTAGCCGACCTCTCCGGCCACCAACCGCTTCGTCGGAACCGGCTGTGGTCGGAAGTAGCCGATCTCGAGAATATCGGACGCGGCGTCGGTCGCCATGAATCGGACCTTGTCGTGGTCGTGGAGCACTCCGGCCGCGAGGCGGACGTAGGCGACGACTCCCTTGTAGGGGTCGTAGTGACTATCGAAGACCAGCGCGGCCAGCGGTGCCCGCGCGTTGTGGGCCGGGGCCGGCACGCGTTCGACGATCGCCTCCAGGATCTCGCGCACGCCGGTCCCGTCCTTGGCGCTGGCGAGCAGGACCTCCTCGCGTGGAATCGCGAGCGTCTCCTCGAGCTCGTTCAGCACCATCTCCGGATCAGCAGACGGCAGGTCGATCTTGTTGATGACCGGGATGATGGTCAGGTTCTGCGCCATGGCCAGGTGCACGTTGGCGAGCGTCTGGGCCTCGATGCCCTGGGTGGCATCGACCACGAGGATGGCTCCCTCACACGCCTGGAGGGAGCGACTGACCTCGTAGGTGAAATCGACGTGGCCCGGCGTGTCGATCAGGTTCAGGGCATACGTGTGACCGTCGGCGGCCTCAAAGTGCACCCGGACCGCGCGCGCCTTGATCGTGATGCCCTTCTCGCGCTCAAGCTCCATCGAGTCGAGCACCTGCGACTGCATGAGCCGCTTGTCGATGGTGTGCGTCACCTCGAGCAGCCGATCCGCCAGGGTCGACTTCCCGTGGTCGATGTGCGCGACGATGCTGAAGTTGCGGATGCGCTCCGGGGGGATCACGGGGCGGAAGTCTAGCCGAGACCGGCCGTCCGCACCGGCAGCGGTCTAGGGCGCCGGCGACGCTGATGGCGAAGGCGACGCTTCGGGCGGGAGGGTCGCAGCCTCGCCATCACCATCTTCCTCATCCTCGTCATCGACTGGGGGACCGATCAGGGTGATGCCGTTTACGGCCCGGTAGGCGCTTGTGTACGTGTTGCGGTGGATCTCATTGCCATTCGCGTCGTACACCAACCGCATTCGCGATACGTCGTGGCCATCGTGCGGATACTCCACCCGCTTGCGCGTCCCGGGCTCCATGTCATCGTCCACCTGGGTCGTCTCGATCGCGACTCGATGATTGCTCGTCGCCGGGTCGGTGAGAACGACCGAGCGCCCGGTCGGGACACTCCACAGCTCGAAGGTGACGAAGTCCTTGCCGCCGATTCCGCGAATGACGATCGGGTTCGCTGTGTCGTTGCGGAACGTCATGTCCTGGGTGAAGTAGTCATCCATGTACACGGTTGCGTCCAGCCCGTCGGGGTAACGGTCGATGTAGTAGTAGTGATTGGCGCGAACGCCCATCTCGAGGCCGGCCCGCAGCGCGGCATTGAAGATCGTCGTGGAGGTCGAGCAGATCCCGCCGCCGATGGCGCCGCCGGCCACGCTTCGGCCGCCGATGATCACACCGCCATAGTGGTACCCCCGCTCGACGGTCACCGGACCGATGCTGCCCCAGAAGCTGAATGTCTCACCCGGAAGGAGATTGCGACCGTCGATGTCACGGGCGCCGATGTTGATGTTATTTCCGAAGCCGTTGCCGTCGTTCGGAACGTAGTCGGTCGTCCACGAGGAGATCATCCGCATCTGCGGGAGAGACGCCTCGGCGGCAGCGGTGGTCAACGCAGGCTCGGTCACGTTCACGACCAGCGCCAGGGAGCCGATGGTCGCGCCCCCACCCCGCCGTTCGAGCGCGGCCAGCACCGCGTCCCTCGTGCCCTCGACATTGAGCTCGCGGCCATTCTGGCCCGGGATGATGCCACCCAGGCCACCGCCTGCGGCGACGCTGATCCGCGCGTTGAAGGCGTCCTGGTTCACCGACTCCACGAAACCCTCGACCGCGGTGGTCACGGCGGCCTCGTCGAGCTCCAGCGAGAGGGCGCCGTCGGAGCCTGTAGCGAAGCTCAGCCACGACGCGATCGTCTTGGGCGAGATCTCGAAAGGCTCAACGTCCGCGGCTGCGCCGGGAATCTCCATTGCGAGCGAAGTGACAGTCGAACGGGCCGCCTCGGCAGCCGCCTCCGCGACGGCCGTCGGGATGGCCGGCGGAATGGCCGCCGGTATAAGCTCGAGACGGACATTCGCAGGATCAGTGCTGTCGACCGCCGCTGCGAGCATGGTCTGGATGGCCTGAGCATCGAGGGACCGTCCGGCCTGCGCCGCGCTCACCTCGTAGGTCGCGCCATCCGCGCTGACCGAGGCATCCACCGGCGTGATGGAGAAGCGATCGGCGACCTCGACCGACGCCTGAGCCAGGGCATCGGCGTCGTAGGCGTGAACGATGAGCGGCAGCGCCACCGGGTGGGCCAGGTTTCGAAGGCGGGTCAGCCCGTCGGACAGCAGGTTTCCAGCGCGGCCTATTCCGAACGCCGAGTCGAGCATTGCGTCGATTTCGTAGCCACGCCCGATCTCCGCGTATTCCACGGTTGCCTGCTCGTCGCCGACGACGAACGTTGCCTCACCGCTCGTCAAAGATGGCAATTGAGCGGTCAGTCGCTCGGCCGCGGCCTCTCGGCTCAGCCCGCTCAGCTCGACGCCACCGACGGAGACGCCGAGACCGATGAGCCGTGCGTTGACGACTGCCATCGCCATCGAGGCGGCAACAGTGAGGAGCAGGCCTGCGACCAGCGCGCCAGCGAAGCCGAGGGCGAATCCGATGACTGTCGCGCGGCGCGCCGGCCGCGTGGCCACCGGGCGCATGAGCCGGCCGGGGAACGTGATGGTTGTCATGGTGTCATCGCAGGAGACGCGTGAGCGGGCGCGACCGTTGCACGATCAGCGGCCTCGTCCGAATGGCACACCGGACGTCTCCCCTTGAAATGTTCTCCTGGTTTCCAAGTCTCGTCATGCGGGCAGGCGCGACATCGTCAGTGCCCGATTGTCGCCGCTCACCCACGGAATGTCGAGTCCCCATCTGCTCGCGGCGGAGACCGATGCTATACTTCCGCCTCCGCCGCACCGACGAGCGGGTATCGGTATGCAAGCACTCGAGTTGAGGATTCTCCGTGGCAAGAACGGCCCGAACCTGGAAGGGCGCACGCACCCCCTCCGCCCTGAAGCGCGTCCGTCAGTCGCTCCGCCGCCGCGACGTGAATCGTCGCACACAGAGTGAGGCGAAGACGCTCGTCCAGCAGGCGTCCGAAATTGCCCTTGGACGATCCACCGGTGATGGACCGATCGCGGTCGCCGCGGCGATCAGCGCACTGGACAAGGCCGCGGAAAAAGGAATCATTCATCCGAACAATGCAGCGCGGCGCAAGAGCCGGCTGATGATCAAGGTCAATGCCGCGCACCTGCTCGATGGTGCCGAGGCCGGTGCACCAACCACTGCCAAAAAGCGCACCACTGCGAGCAAGACAGCGCAGCGCAAGAAGGTCACCGCAGCCAAGGCTTCCAAGGCAGCGGCCGGCAAGGCCACCGATCGTCCTCGAACTGCCGCCGGCAAGGCCAAGGTCGCCGTCACCCGCGCCAGTCGCGAGTCAGCGGCCGCACGACGCCGCGCCAAGAGCACCGACGAGGGCGACAGCTCCGAGAGCTGACCGCACCGGGCCGGTGGCCCGTTGCTCAACGACGGCGGCGCACCTTCCAGATGTGCTCCAGCGGCCAGCGGCGGGCCCAGGCTCGAGCCTCCTCTCCGTAGTAGGTGCTGGTCGCATCTGGATGCGGCCGAAGCTCGACAAGGTCTTCGACGACGAAGCCATTGCGCGCGAAGAGGCGTAGCCACTCGCCGTATGGCAGCTGGAACTCGGCATGATCGGCATCTCCGAGGTCGACCCGGTGCATCCCGAAGTAATCGTTGGCCAGCCGCTCGACCGGCTCATCGCTGCCGGCTGGCCAACATGTCTCCGCAATCGGGGTGTGCATGCTGAAGGCGAGAAGGCCCCCTTCCCGTAGCAGTCGAGCGGTTTCCGGGACGGTGACGTAGGGATCCGCGAAGACCATGGCTCCGTGATCGCAGAAGATGATGTCGAGGCTAGCGTCAGGCAGCGGTACCGCCTCGGCGCTCCCGTGGATCAGCGGCAGGTCAAAGCCGGCGGCTTCCATGAGCGACGCCGCATGGTCGAGCTGCCGTAACGACAGGTCCAGGCCGATGGGATGAGCCCCCCACCTGGCCAACGTGATCGACCACTGCGCCGCGCCGCAGCCGAGCTCCAGCACGTCAAGGCCCTCCACGTCCCCGAGGATGCCCAATTTTTCTTCGGGGATCTGCCACACGCCCCATGCCGCTCCATGCACCGCCAGTTGCGGGCCGTGGTCGGCCTGGTACCGATCGGAATAGTCGTCCCAGAAGTCGCGGTTGCGCGCCACGTGGTCACCCGCCGGGCCGCGCTGGTCGGTCATTCGGGTTCAGTCCGGAGCGTTCGTTTGGCTCGCGCCGTCGACGACGAAGGCGCCCGACCCCGCGTAGACGGCCGCGTCGCCAAGCTCTTCCTCGATGCGCAACAGGCGGTTGTATTTCGCGATCCGCTCCGAGCGACTGATCGAGCCGGTTTTGATCTGGCCGGTGTTGAGCGCCACGACGAGATCGGCGATGGTCGTGTCCTCCGTTTCACCCGACCGATGGCTGATGACCACCGTCCAGCCCGCGCGGTGGGCCATCTCGACCGCCTCGATCGTCTCGGTCAGCGTCCCGATCTGGTTGAGCTTGACGAGGATGCTGTTCGCGGCTCGCTCGCGGATGGCGCGCGCCAGCCGCTCGGTATTTGTCACGAGCAGGTCATCGCCGACGAGCTGGATCGTCGCACCCAGTCGCTCGGTCAACGCGGTCCACCCCTCCCAGTCGTCCTCCGCCAGCCCATCCTCCAGGCTCACGATGGGGTAGCGGTCGACCCAGTCGGCCCAGAAGTCGATCAGCTCTGCGCCGGTCAGCGAACGATCCTCGCGCGCCAGCGAGTAGCGACCGTCGCTGTAGAGCTCGGTGCTCGCTGGATCGAGCGCGATGGCGACCTGTTCCCCCGGCGCGTAGCCTGCCCGTTCGATCGCCGTCAGCACCGCCGCGATCGCGTCCTCGTTGTTGCCCAGGCTCGGCGCATAGCCTCCCTCGTCTCCGACAGTCGTGGCCAGTCCCTCGTCGTGGAGAAGCGCACCCAGGGCATGGAAGGTCTCGGCCGCCCAGCGCAGCCCCTCGCGGAATGACGGAGCGCCGAGTGGAACGATCATGAACTCCTGGAAGTCGGTCGAGTTGATGGCGTGCCTTCCGCCGTTGAGGATGTTCACCATTGGCACCGGAAGCGTCCGTGCACCCGCGCCGCCGAGGTAGCGGTAGAGGGGCAGACCAACGGCTTCGGCAGCTGCATGGGCGACCGCCAGGCTCACGCCGAGAAGCGCGTTGGCACCCAGCTTCGACTTGTTCTCGGTACCGTCGAGACCGATGAGCAGCCGGTCGAGGCTGACCTGGTCGATGGCGTCGATACCGAGCAGCTCCGGCCGAATCGTCTGGTTGATATGGCGAACGGCCGTCAGCACGCCCTTGCCGCGGTAGCGATCGGGATCGCCGTCGCGCAGCTCGACGGCCTCATGGGCACCGGTCGACGCTCCCGAGGGCACCATGGCAGTACCGACCGCGCCACCCTCAAGGAACACATCGACCTCAACGGTCGGGTTGCCCCTCGAGTCGAGGATCTCGCGACCGATGATGTCCTCGATCAGGCTGGTCATGCATCCTCCCGCGGAAGCTCGATCTCCGCATCGGCGGGAAGCAGAGCCGCCACTCCGGGCAGCGTCTTGCCCTCGATGTACTCCAGTGCGGCGCCGCCGCCGGTGCTGACGTGCGTCATCCGGTCAGCCAATCCCAGGCCCTCGACGGCCGCCACCGAATCGCCACCACCCACAATGGTGACCGAACCGGCGGCGGTCCTCGCCGCCACGACACGCGCCATCTCATTGGTGCCCTCGGCGAACTGCGCGACCTCGAACACGCCCATCGGTCCGTTCCAAAAAATCGTCTTCGCCCTGGCGAGGTGTTCCGCGTACGCCGCGCGCGTAGCGGGCCCAATGTCGACGATCATCTGGTCCTTCGGCACCGCGCTGACCGCCACGACCTGCGTCTTCGCTCGATGATGAATCTGCGGAGCCACCACGGCATCGGTCGGGAGCATGAGCCGAACGCGCCGGCGTCTGGCCTCTGCGACAATCCGTTCCGCATTCTGGAGCTGATCGGCCTCAACGAGGCTCTTCCCCATCTCAAGGCCGCGCGCAGCGAGGAAGGTGTTCGCCATGCCGCCACCAACCAGCACCGCCTGGCAGCGCGACAGCAGAACCTCGAGCACCTCGAGCTTGCCGGACACCTTTGCCCCACCGACGACCGCGTGAAACGGACGCGCCGGCTTTTTCAGCAATCGCGACAGCGCCTCGACCTCGCGCTCCATGAGAAGGCCGGCGACCGCCGGCAGGTGGTGGGTGATCCCCTCCGTGCTGGCGTGGGCCCGATGCGCTGCGCCGAAGGCGTCGTTGACGTAGAGATCCGCAAGGCGCGCGAGGGCGGCGGCAAATTCCGGCGCATTCGCCTCTTCGTCCGCATGGAACCGAAGGTTCTCGAGCAGCAGCAGGTCACCCGGCCGCAGCTTGTCGATTGCCACCTGCACGCCCGGGCCGAGCGCATCCCCTGTCATGCGCACCGGCCGACCGAGCAGCTGGCTCAACCGATCGGCGACGGGCTTGAGGCGCAGCCCGTCGTTGACCTTCCCCTTCGGCCGTCCCAGGTGGCTGGCCAGGATGACGGTCGCACCGCGTTCAAGCAGGTGGACGAGCGTCGGCAGGCTGGCGCGAATGCGCGTGTCATCAGTGATTCGGCCGTCGTCGAGCGGTACGTTGAGGTCAGCTCGCACAAACACGCGCCGCCCTCGAACGTCGACGTCGCGGACGGTCTTGAATTCCATGGTCGGCCCTACAGCCGTTCGGCCATGAACGCCGCGAGATCGGCGACGCGGCAGGAGTAGCCCCATTCGTTGTCGTACCAGGCGATGACCTTCACGAGGTTCTCGCCGGTCACCATCGTCGAGGCGGCGTCCACGATCGAGCTGCGGTCGTCGCCCTTGAAATCCATGCTGACGAGCTCTTCCTCGGTGTAGCCCAGGAAGCCCTGCATCGGTCCATCGGCGGCCGCCTTCAGTGCCGCATTGGCGGCCTCTGCGGTGACCGGCCTGGAGGTGATGGCCACGAAATCGATAATGCTCACCGTCGGCGTCGGCACCCGCAGCGCAAAGCCGTCGAACTTGCCCTTGAGACCGGGGATGACGAGTGCAATCGCCTTGGCCGCACCGGTGGTGGTGGGAATGATGTTCTGGCCGGCACTTCGCGCACGACGCAGATCCTTGTGGAACACGTCGAGCACGTTCTGGTCATTCGTGTAGCTGTGGATCGTCGTCATCAGGCCGCGCTCGATGCCGAAGGTGTCAAATATCACCTTTGCCGGCAGCGCAAGCGCGTTCGTCGTGCAGCTGGCGTTGCTCACGATGTGGTGCTGCTCCGGCTCGTACGCGCCTTCGTTGACCCCAAGCACGAGCGTGATGTCCTCGCCCTTGGCGGGCGCCGAGATAATGACCTTCTTCGCACCGGCGGTCCGATGGGCTGCCGCCTTCTCGGCATCGGTGAAGATGCCTGTCGACTCGATCACGATGTCGACCCCCAGGTCTCCCCACGGCAGAGCGGCCGGATCCTTCTCGCTGAACGCCTTGATCTCGTGGCCGTCGATGGTGATGGTGCCGTCACCGGAGGTCACTTCCCCGTCATAGCGGCCGTACGTCGAGTCATAGCGGAACAGGTGTGCGTTGGTGGCGGTCGGCGCCAGATCGTTGATCGCCACCACCTCGAGGGCATCGCCGTGCCGCTCGATGATTGCCTTGAGGGTCTGACGGCCGATACGGCCGAACCCATTGATCCCGATGCGAGTGCTCACAGACCCTTGCTCCTTGCTCTTTGTTGCGACGCCCGCACATGGGATGCCGGAATCATGACAAGAGGCGCGCCGGGTGATCGGCGCGCCTCTCATGGGTGCAAGGTCGGCGATCAGCCGCCGATCTTGAACATCTTCGTGCTGCAGACCGGGCAGACGCCCTCGGTCGCTGGCTTGCCATTCTTCATGGTGATCTTGTTTTCGCTCTGCATCTCACGCTTTGCCTTGCACTTGACGCAGTAGGCTTCGGTCGCCATCGGTTCATTGCCTCCCTATTGGCCGGCCTCGGAGCCGGTCGTTGGTTGAAAGCCCCCCGCCTGTTGGTCGAGCGATGTTCCGCGGCGGGCGATGTAATCGCCGCCGTCGGCGTCGACCTGCCAGAGCAGGTGGATGCCGGCCAGTCCGGCATCGATGCAGCGTGCCTCTGCGGCCTCCTTCGCCGCGCCTTCCAGGAACGTGCCGTCGGTCCGCTGCGCATAGGCTGCGCAAACGGTCCCAGACCGCAGTCCTGCCAGGTGTGCCAGCACAAAGAGTGCCGACGACTCCATTTCGAGGTTCGCCACCCGTTGGCGACGAAGCTCATCTGCAAGCTCAGGATAGCGAACAGGGAGCGTGCGCATCTGCCGTCCCTGCGGAGCATAGAAGCCACTCGCGGTGGCGGTCAGCCCGACGTGGTACCTGATCCCCTGCTCTCGGCAGCTGTGCTCGAGCGCCCAGACGACGTCGCGATGGGCGATGGCCGGGAAGCCGGGGTGAACATAGAAGTCGGTCGTGTTCTCCAATCGCACCGCCCCGGTCGAGACGATGAGATCGCCGAGACCGATGTCCGGCTGAAGCGCGCCGGATGAGCCGACGCGGATGAAGGTCGCCTGGTCGGTGATCTCCATTACCTCGGCGAGGACGATCTCGACGTTGTCCGTGCCCATCCCGGTCGACATGCAGCTGATGCGCATGCCGCGGTACGTGCCCGTGGCGGTGGTGATCTCGCGATTCCTTCGCTCCAGCTCCACCGAATCCCAGCGGGACGCCACCCTGGACACGCGTCCGGGATCGCCGACGAGCAGGACGTACTCCGCCAGCTCGCCCCGCTCGAGGGCGATGTGGTACTGGCGATCCCCGGTGCGCGGTGCATCCGCCTGGGT
>JBBJNX010000042.1:0-10030 GCA_037721115.1 Candidatus Limnocylindria bacterium | reverse complement strand
GCTTCCGCTTCCGCGGCGACCTCGTCACCGCAGTCCTTGGCAATCTTCTCGACCAACCCGGCGAGCCAGTCGGGCGGCGGCGTTGGCGTCGGCGTTGGCGTGAATGCCGGCGTTGGCGTGGATGCCGGAGCCACGCTCACGGAGACCGTCGGTGATGACTCGCCGCCAATCGCACCGTCGCCCGGTCCGAGACCGGATGCCACCACGGCAGCTACCGCCAGGAGCAGGAGCGCAGCAAGCGCAGCAATCAGGGCCAGCGGCCGTCGCCGCGCGGGCGGACCCGCCACGCCGCCAGCGGCCGGAAGGGCTGCGATGGGTGGCGTGGGAGCGCTGACCGGCATTCCCTGTGTAACGGCCGCCGTGTCGGTGGCGGCGGCCAGGTGCGTGCCGGTGGGGACCATTGCCAGCGCCGCGACGGAATCACCGGCCATCCAACTGCGCAGGGCGACCGCCAGGGCGCCGGCATGCAGTGGTCGATTCTGCGGCTCCACGGCCAGACAGGCGGCCACGATTCCAGCCAGCATAGGATCCAGGCCGTCCAGCGGTGGTGGCCCGGCGCGCTGCGCGTCGATCAGGGCCCCCGGTGAACCGACGGGGTAGGGCGGTCGGCCGGTCAACGCCTCGTGAAGGACGACGCCAAGACCGTAGAGATCCGTGCGGGGAGTGATCGGTCCCCCGGCCAGCTGCTCGGGCGCCATGGCCGACAGGGTGCCGATCACCGTGCCGGTCAGGGTCAGGCGCTCCGTGGTCTCAGCCAGTGAATGCGCGATCCCAAAGTCGACCAGACGGGTCCGACCGTCCTTGCCGAGCAGCACGTTGCCAGGCTTCACGTCACGGTGGATCACCCCTCGCTGGTGCGCGTGATAGAGCGCATCTGCGATGTCCGCGGTCGTGGCGGCCGCCTTACTGTCCGGCAGCGGTCCATCCCGATCGATCCGCGCACTCAGCGATTCGCCATCCACGAGTTCCATGATCAGCGCCGGTGCCTCACCGGTGGCGTCCACGTCGTAGACGTCGACGATGACGGGGTGCGACAGGCTGGCAGCGGCGCGGGCCTCGGCCGCGAGACGGCGTCGAGATGCCTGGTCGGGAAGCAGGTGAGGATGCAGCCGCTTGACGGCCACCTGGCGGTCGAGCTGCTCGTCATGCGCTCGCCACACTTCAGCGCTCCCGCCGACGGCGAGGCGCTCGATGAGCCGGTATCGGTCCAGGATCAGCTGATCGTCCATGCTTGCCCGCTCGGCGGGCGCTGCGCTCCGTTGCAGGTTTCGGGCCGACCTCAGGGGAACAGGTCTCGCCCAGGCTCCATGACCAGGACCGATGCGCCCTCCTCCGATGGGCGCCAGTCGAACCCGCGGACGACCACGACGGGACGCTGCGCCACCTTGCCGCCCGCCAGGTCGGCCGCGGAGGCCAGTTGGTCCGCGACCGCGATCACCGTCGCCTGCATCTCGCGACCCGCGGCGTCGGGTGCCCCTCGCAAGTCCAGAAGCGCCTCGATCCCGGCCGAACCGATCGCCACGTTGACGATCCCGTTCCGCCAGGGCCTGCCGAACGAATCACTGACGATGACCGCGGGCGTGATTCCGGTGCGCGCGCGCAACCCCTCGCGGATGTGTCGGGCGGACAGGTCCGGATCCTCCGGCAGCAGCGACGCCACGTCGCCGCCTCCCACGTTGGACACGTCCACGCCCGCATTCGCGCACACCAGTCCGTGGCGGGTGCGGCTGATGATCAGGCCACCGGGCCCCATGCGGACGATCGACGCCGACTCGCGCAACACCAGCTCCACCTGGCGCGGGTCCTTTCCCCAGCGGCCAGCCCACGAGCGCGCGAAGTCGGACGGCTCGACCGATGCCAGCTCAACCAGCCGGCCCTCCGACTTGGAAACGATCTTCTGGGTCACCACCAGAACGTCGGCATCGGCGAGGCCAACGTCGGAAGCAGCGGCTGCGTCGAGGATCAGGGCGGCCAGGTCATCGCCCGGGACGACCTCCGGGATGCCCTCGAGGCCGATGAGCTCGATGCGCGACGTCACGCCGCGTCGCCGAGCTCGAACCAGCGGGTGAGGTCCTCGGGCGTGTCGAGATCGAACGCGAGACCCGCGCGATTGACCGCCACCAGCGGCACGCCCGCGAGCTGCACCTCTTCGAGATGCGCGGCGAAGCTGCCGACCCCGAATCGGAAGCGGATGACGCCGGGAGGCCGCAGCGCGAGGCCGTTGGTGCCGGTGCCGGCGCGGTCGGGCGCGATGGCCACGGCCGGTGCGTCGCCATCGGGCAGGGCGGCGGCCAGCACGCTGACGTCGCTGGCCCGGAGGTTCGGGAGGTCCCCGTGAAGGACGATCAACGTGCCGATATCCTCAACCAGCGCATCGAACCTGGCCTGTTCGAGCCCCTCGTTCAGGCCCATCCCGCGCTGCACGACCAGGCGCGCGCCGGACGGCTCCACGATCTCGGCAAGGGCGCGCGAGGGGGAGATGACAACGACGTCATCACACATCTCGCGGGTCACCTTCAGGACGCGCTGGAGAAGCTGGCTGACCAGCATGATCCGCTCCTCGGGCGAAAGGCTGGAGGCGAGGCGTGTCTTGGCCGCCTCGAGCCCGCGGTGCGGGACGATGATCCGCGTCGATGTCACTCGCTGAGCATATCGCGATCTCCGACGGAGGACCCGATTCAGCGTCGATCCAGAACCGCGGCGGCGAGCTCCATGCGGTCAGCATCGCTGCGCATCACTGTCGGGAGGATGTCGGCCGCCATGCCGAGCGCCTCGATCGCCGGCGCCAGCGACGCATCAGCCTCATCGAGAACGAACCGATCGACCAGGCCGACATAGAGACGGGCGACGCCGAGCGCGGTGGGCTCATGGCCCATGGAGGTCAGCATCCGGTCTGCCGGGCCCTTCAACGCTCGGCCACCGATGATCGGGCTGACCGCGACCTTCGATGCGCCCGCTGCCGCAAGGGCATCCCGAACGCCGGGCAGCTCCAACGTCGGACCGATGCTGACAAAGGGATTGGATGGACCGATGACCAGCAGCTCCGCACTGCCAATCGCCTCCAGCACCGCGTCCGTTGGGCGGGCGTCGCCGTCGAACTGCACGGCGCGGACCTCTGGTTCCTGCCGGCGTCTCACGAAATAGTCCTGAAAATCAAGTGGGCCTTCATCGGTTTCAAGGCGGGTCCGATACCGGTCGTCGGTGGACGGCAGAATGCGGGCCCCGATGCCGAGCGCGGACGCCATGGCGGCGGTAGCATCGGTCAGGCGTTCACCGGCACGGAGTCGTCGGGTGCGCTCGACGTTCGTGGCGAGGTCCGCATCACCAAGCGTGAACCAGGTGGGTGCGCCGAGACGCTCGAGCATGGCGTGCCCCGAGTGGGTGTCCCCGCGGATCCCCCAGCCGCGTTCTTCGTCCAGGAGGCCGGCCAGCGTGTAGAGGACCGCATCGATGTCCGGGCTGACGTTGAGCCCGTGCATCTCGACATCGTCCCCGACGTTGACAACCGCGGTCAGCGCGACGCCGTCACCAAGCATCGCAAAACCATGCGCGAGCTTCGCCCCGCCGGTGCCACCTGCAAGCAGCGTGACGGCCATAGGCCCGTGCGCTCCGCCTACGCGCCGACGAGCGCGGGCTTGACCTCGGTCATCATGCGTTCCATCGACTCGGCGTCGTACGGCGACGGGAATCCGACGATGAAGTGCCTGAACCCGATCCCGAGGAACGGGCGCAGCTTCTCGACAACCATGTCGGGCGTCCCGACGAGTTGGTCCTTCCACAGCTCCGCCTTGCCGTTGCGCGCGAACATCTCCTCGAAGACGCGTTGCGCTTCGGCGGGGTCGTCGCGAATAATGCAGGTGCCGATGCCGACGGTGCGCTCGATCTCCGACTCGTCGCGCCCAACCTCTTCACAGTGCCGGCGCAGGATCTCGTCCTTACGCTTCACCGTCTCGAAGCCTCCACCCAGGTTGCAGGCATCGGCGTAGCGGGCAACGATCCGCAGCGTCTTCTTCTCACCTCCCCCGCCGATCAGGATCGGAAGACGGTCCTGGACCGGTGGCGGGTCGTTACGCACCTCGCGGGCGTTGTAGAAGCGATCGCCCGACGGCTCCTCGCCGTGAAGCATGCCACGCATGATGCGAACCGCCTCTTCCAGCCAGCGAAGCCGCTCCCCGGGGGAGCCACCGAATTCGATCCCCAACGCGGTGTGCTCGGTCTCGAACCAGGCGCCGCCGATGCCGAGCACCGCGCGCCCATTGCTGATGTGATCGAGCGTGGTGGCCATCTTCGCGACGAGGGCAGGATTGCGGAACGTGTTGGCGCCCACCATGAGACCGATGGTGGCCCGCTCCGTGCGCTCGGCCCATGCCGCCAGGGTCAGCCAGCCCTCGAAGATCGGCCCCTCGTGGGAACCCACGATCGGATGCAGGTGATCCCACGTCCAGATCGAGTCGAAGCCGAGACGGTCGGCGCGGATGCCGGCCTCCCGCAGCGAAGCCCAATCGGAGTACTGGTTCCAGGAATTGGCGCCGAATTTGATGGGTTCGTTTGTCATGCGCCCATGGTAGGCGCTATGCCGTCGGAGCCTCCGCGGGACCGATGCGCACCGTCTGGATGTTGGTGAACTCCCAGATGCCGTGCTGGCCCAGCTCGCGACCGTAGCCACTGCGCTTCACGCCACCCATCGGCATGCGCGGGTCCGATGCGACGAGACCGTTGACGAAGACCGATCCCGCCGCGATTCGCCGGGCGATGCCCTTCGCCCCCTCGAGGTCCCGCGTCCAGACCGCCGCGCCGAGACCATATTCGGTGTCGTTGGCAAGCTCGATGGCGTGGCCGACATCGCGGGCACGAATGAGCGCCGCGACGGGCCCGAAGGTCTCCTCGCGGAAGGCGGGCATCGCGTCCGTCACGCCGTCCAGGATGGTGGGGGCGTAGAAGTAGCCGCGGCCGCTGACCCGCTCGCCGCCGACGATCGCCTCCGCCCCCATGCTCCGCGACTCCGCCACCTGACGCTCGAGCGTGTCGCGCAGGTCGGCGCGCGCCAGCGGCCCCACGTTCGTGTCGCGCGACATCGGGTCGCCGACATGCAGCGCGCAGACCGCCTCGCTGAACAGTGCGCCGAACTCGTCAGCGACCGATTGCTCAACGATGAAGCGCTTCGCGGCGATACAGCTCTGGCCGTTGTTCTGGTTCCTTGCGCGGGCGGCGATGCGCGCTGCATAGGCGAGGTCGGCATCGGCGAGGACGATGAATGGGTCGGACCCGCCGAGCTCCAGGACCTGCTTCTTGAGCCGCGCTGCGGCGAGCGATGCGATCCGCGCCCCGACCTCGGATGAGCCGGTGAGCGTCACCGCCGCGATACGCTCGTCATCGATGAGTCGCTCAGTGGCCGCCCCTTCGATCAGAACGGTGCGCAGCAGGCCCTCGGGGAATCCGGCGTCACGAAGCACTTCCTCGCAGGCCAGTGCCGACTGCGGCACGTTCGAGGCGTGCTTGAGCACGATCCCGTTGCCGGCCATCAGCGTCGGCGCCCCCGCGCGGAAGACCTGCCAGAACGGGAAGTTCCACGGCATGATGGCCAGGACGATGCCGAGCGGCTCGTAGGCGACGTAGCTCTCGAGTGACTCCGTGGCGACCGGCGCATTGGCCAGGTATTCGGCCGCGTGATCGGCGTAATGATCGCAGGCGACGGCGCATTTGGCGACCTCCGCCTCGGCTTCGACGATCGGCTTCCCCATCTCCGACGTGATGAGCGCCCCGTAGCGCCGGGCTCGCTCGCGGAGCAACTGCGCCGCGTGGTGCATCGGCGCCGCCCGCTCTTCCACGCTCATGGTCCGCCACGTCCGCTGGGCGTCCGCGACCCGGTCGACCGCCTCGTCCACCTGGTCGACAGACCACGCTTCGTACTGGGCGAGCTGTTCCTCGGTGGCCGGGTTGACCGAGCTGATCAAGAGTATCTACGTATATATTCCGCGGACCGACGCACGTCAGTCATGGCGAATGACCTTCTCGACCCGCATCCGGATGGTCGTTCGCTCCTGACCGGCGAACTCATCACCGCTGCTGCCATATCGGCGCGCAAGGGCCATGATGTCGGCCAGGGATCGTTCGCGATTGTCATCCAGCTCCGCCCGACCCTGGAGGGCAACCCAGGTCAGCTCGTCCTCGAAGCAGAGGCTGACGCGCGGGTCGTCTCTCAGGAAGCGCTCCTTTGCCCGACCCATCTTCGTGTTCATGAGGATCGTGTCCGGATGCTCTGGATCGACATCGAACCACATCACCGACTGGTTCGGCGAACCATCGCCGGTGAGCACGGCGAGGACCGGAAAGCGCAGCCTGGTCGTCAGCCACCGGCGCAGGTCATCGGTCAGCACTCCCTCGACGGTCAGGGCGGGATCGGTCAAGGGGTGGTCTCCTTCAGGGATGGCATCGGTGGCCAATTTAACGCTGATTTGCAGTCTACACTCGGGCCGCATGACCACCGTGGAGCTGCTCTCCGTCGGCGCCGAGCTCCTGCTTGGCGAGACGGTGGACACCAACGCCGCATTCCTGGGCCGAGAGCTCGCGTCGCTCGGCCTGCCGCTCCAGTCCGTGCGGCTGGTTCCCGACGATCGGGCCATCCTGGCCGACGCGTTCACCGAGGCGCGTGGACGGTCGTCGGTCGTGGTGGCGACCGGGGGTCTCGGGCCGACGCACGACGATCTGACCCGCGAGGGACTCGCCGATGCGCTCCGCGAGGAGCTGGCTGAGGACCCCAAGCTGATCGCCGCACTCGAGGAACGCTTTCGCGCCTTCGGACCGATGCCGGCGGCGAACCGTCGCCAGGCGATGCTGGTGCCGTCAGCGGGGTCGCTCCCCAATCCGATCGGCTCGGCACCGGGCTGGTGGGTGGAACGCGACGACATGATCGTGGTGCTCATGCCCGGAGTGCCGTCGGAGATGCGACGAATGTGGAGCGAACAGGTCCGACCCCGGCTGGCCGCCCGCTTCGCGCTTCCGCCGCTCGCGATCCGATCCGTCAAGGCATTCGGCATCGGCGAGTCGGCCATGGCCGAACGCCTGGCGTCCCTGCTCACCGCTCCCCCGACGGATGTGGACGCCGGCATCTATGCCCGCGACGACGGCGTCCACGCCCGCTTCTCCACTCGCAGCGATGCGGCCGTCCTCGACCGCTGCATCGAGCGCGCGTTGGCCGCCCTCGGCGATGACGCCTACGGGACCGATGACGATGATCTCGCGAAGGCCGCTCTTGCCCGACTGGGTACGCTGGGAGTGGAAACCGTGGCGAGCTGGGAATCGGACACGGAGGGCGCGCTTCTTTCGATCCTCAGCATGGCCGCCGCCAGGGAAGGTGCGGCGCGATACCTCGGCGGCGTGCTCGACATGGGGACGCCCTCGGGTCCGCCGGTCGGCGACGCAGTGCTCCAGGTGTCGCTCCTGGCGCAGGACGCGAATGGCCGCAGCCGGGTGCGAGTCGCGCTGAGCGGTCGCGTGTCGATGCCTCCCATCGAGCTCCGCATCCACGGCTCGGGGCCACAGCGGATGCGACGTGCCGCCTTCGCGGCACTGAACGCGGTCCGCCTGCTCAACTGAACCGGTGCGCGTCGGCAACGTGGACACTGGCTTGCACAGGGCCAACCATGGTCATCAGGGGGGAACGGTTCTTGATCGGCATTGCCACGGCGGCCGCCGTCACGCTGGCCGTCGTCACGCTGACCGCAGGGGCCGTCGAGTCGCGGCCGATCCTGTCGGTGATACCACCCACTCCGGCCCCATTGGCGATCGAGATGCCCTCGCAGATTGCCATCGGCCCAGGTCCGCAGGGGTTGCCGACGGAGCTCCTGGCGCAGCCCCTGCGACCTCGGGCGCGGTCCGCCGAGACAGTCGGCCACTTCGTCGATCGTCCACAGAATCCCGTCCCACCTCTCGACACCTCGGGGTGGAGCGGACAACGAATTCAGGTGCCCGCACTGGGCATCGACCTTCCGCTCTCCATGGCCGGCAACGCGGCGGTCGAAGACTATCCTCCGTTCTCGAGCGCATACATCCTGCGTTCGAGCTCACAGCCCGGGCGCGGCACCAACTCATACATCTTCGCCCATGCCATGCCGGAGCTCTTCAAGCCGCTGTGGGGCGCACAGATCAGACAGAAGGTCATCGTGACCATGTCGGATGGACAGCAGATTCACTACCGAATCACGCGCATCGTGCCGAACGTTCCGTGTCCCGATCCTGCGGTTCCCAAGCCGGCCGGGCTGCCGCCTGTTCTCGCGAACGCAACGGAATGTGATCTGAGCTGGACGTTGCCGACGCCCACCGAACGGCTGACGCTGCAGACCAGCCAGGGATTCAACCGTAACTACGGCGAGTTCATCGTGATCGCGGAGCCCGCCCCCTGAGTCTCAGGCCCAGCGGCCGATGAGCCGAACGGCGGCCGGGCGGATCTCGAACGTCCACGACGCGCGCGCCGCGACCAGGTCACCGTCCCGCTGCACCGGGATCAGCGTACCGTCCAGCGATCGAAGCTCGACGCGTCGCGCATCGATGCGCTCTGCACGCGCGGTAAGGTTCAGTATCCAGCGGGCGGCCTCGACTGCCAGGCGCGGAGCCGGTCCGGGATAGACGCGCAGCGCCATCGTCCCCGCGTCCGGACGGGCGCCAGGATTGACTTTGAGGCCGCGACCGTAGAAGGGCGTGGTGCCGACCACCATCAATTCCATCGGCCCGCGGTGGGCGAGCCAACCGTCGGCACGTACTTCGACCTGCGGGCGTCGCCACAGGTCCGGGATCGATCGGGCAACGGCCCACGCCCAGCCTCGGAGGCGACGCGCGCCGGCATCGGCGTATCGGCCCGCCACCCGAGCGTCCCATCCCGCACCCGCAAAGAGCGCCAGGCGGCCGTCTACCGACACGAGATCGACCGGGCGCGCATCGCCGCGCACCAGGACCGCGACGAGCGCCTCCGGAGTGCGCGGCAGGCGCAGCAGATGGCGCGTCGCATTGCCGAAACCGGCCGGGAGATAACCCAGCGTGACTCCCGGACGGTCGGCCGCAACGTTATAGGCCACGCCAAGCGAGCCGTCACCACCGGCGATAACCGCGGTCCCGTACCCGGCGATTCGTTCGGTGAGCCATGCGGTGAGCTCGTCGGCGTTTCGCGTGGCCGTGACATGCAGATCCGCGTCGAGCGCGCGGCGAGCCAGCTGAACTGCGAGCCGGACGTCATTGGTTCGCGCGCTGCCAGCCCCCTGGTTGAGGAAGATGGCAGCGCCCAAAGCCATTACGGGAGCGCCGCGAGGATCTCGGCGGCCTGTTCCTCCGTGCCGGTCAGAAAGTAGACCGTGTCGTCCTTGACATAGATGAAGGCCGACCCCGTCGTTTCACCCGATGGATCCGCGGCCGTCCACACATCCTTGCCACCGACCGAGGACTCCTCCAGGTCGGAGACGTCGCCCGCGTCCTCGCTGGCCGCCAGGAACTCCTCCTCCAACGTGTCCTCTCCCACGCCCAGCACGCGGAAGGCCGCCACGCTGAACGCTTCCCCACCCGTTGCCGAGCCCCCGAAAGCGACCGAGACATCCTCGATGTCGGCATCGGTCGCATCGAGGAACTCCTCGAAGGATTCATCAACGCTGCCGGCCATCATCGGATCATCGCCGCGGAAGCTCAGCACCTGGAGCGGCTCACCACCCACGGTATCTGGGAAGCGGCCCGCGAGGTCCGGATCTCCATTCGTGTCGAACGACGGAATGGCCGCCGCTGATCCGGACGCCTCCGGTGCCTGACTGGGCTCGGACGTCTCGCTAGGCTCGGCGGTTTCGGATGCTGTCGGCTCCTCGGTCGCAGGCGGCGGGGTGGCCGAGGCTGATTGGCTCGCCTCACCGCTCGAGCACGCCGCGACGACGAGCGCCAACAGCGCGATGAACAGGATCGAAATACGCTTCAAGAGTGCTCTCCTGTGGAATGCAGCCCGAGCAGAATAGCCGCCCCGCCGCAAATCGCCCACATGAGGTCAGGTCTGGCCCAG
>JBBJNX010000392.1:0-2609 GCA_037721115.1 Candidatus Limnocylindria bacterium | reverse complement strand
TTGTGGGCGATGTCGTCGTGGATCTGCATCGGCGGCGACTTCATGAAGTAGGAGCTCGCTGCCACCAGCGTGCCGGCCAACCCGCGGTCGAGCCCCAGCTTTGCGCAGCGAATCGCGTCGGTGATGACGCCGGCGGAGTTCGGAGAGTCCCAGACCTCGAGCTTGAGTTCCAGGTTGAGCGGGACATCGCCGTAGGTGGTGCCCTCCATGCGGATGTGGCACCACTTGCGGTCCTTGAGCCACGGCACGTAGTCGCTGGGCCCGACGTGGATGTCCCCGTCCGCGATCTCGTAGTCCATCATCGAGGTCACCGCGTTGGTCTTACTGATCTTCTTTGACTCGAGGCGCTCGCGCTCGAGCATGTTCAGGAAGTCGGTGTTGCCGCCGAAGTTCAGCTGATACGTTCGGTCGATCTTCACGCCGCGATCCATGAAGAGCCGTGTCAGCACCCGGTGCGTGATGGTCGCGCCCACCTGCGACTTGATGTCGTCGCCGATGATCGGCAGCCCTGCCTCGGCGAAGCGGCGCTGCCAGTACGGCTCGCGGCCGATGAAGACCGGGATCGCGTTGACGAAGGCGACTCCGGCCTGGATCGCCTGCTCGGCGTACCACTTCGTCGCCTGCTCGGACCCGACCGGCAGGTAGCTCACCATGACGTCGACCTCGCGATCCTTGAGGATCCTGACGATGTCGGCAGTCGGCCCGGGCGCCTTCTCGATGATCTCGGAGAGGTACTTGCCGAGGCCGTCGTGAGTCATGCCGCGCTCGACCGGAAGGTTGAGCTGCGGGACCTGGCTGAAGGTGAACGTGTTGTTGGGCTCGATGAAGATCGCCTCCGACAGATCCTTGCCGACCTTGTTCTTGTCGATGTCGAAGGCCGCGACGAACTCGATGTCGCGGACGTGGTATCCGCCCAGATTGACGTGCATCAGGCCCGGTATGAAGTCCGCCTCATTGGCATCGGCGTAGTGATAGCGACCCTGGACCAGGCTGCTTGCGCAGTTGCCGACGCCGACGATGGCGACCCGGACCTTGCCGTCGCCTGACCGATGACCATTGCTGGCGGCCTTGCCGTTCTTCGAAGCCACGCTGGTTCAGCTCTCCTTGGTACGGGGTACAGCAGCCTGGCTGAGACGCCAGACGTGCCAGATGCGCTGGATGACCGTCACGATGGTGAGTGCGGCGATCAGGAACAGAATGCCGATGAGGACCGGCGTGAAGCCGAGACCTGCGAGCGCGACGCCCGCGATGATGAGGACGAGCCGCTCCGTCCGGGGAGCAAGACCGACACTGGCCGACAGGCCGATTCCCTCGGCGCGCGCCCGGGCGTAGCTCACCAGGAACGAGCCCGTCAGTGCCACGAGGACCGCGAGGACCGGGAGCATCGGCCGCTCGAGCGCGCTGAACAGCCAGGCCGCGATGCCGACATACAGGATCGCCTCGCTCACCCGATCGAGGGTCGAGTCGAGGAAGCTGCCGAAGGCGGTCTCGCCGCCCTGTGCCCGAGCCAGTGCGCCGTCGACCGCGTCGAGCAGGGAGCCCGCGCTCAAGACCGCGGCCCCGATCAGGAGCCAGCCACCGGCGACCAGCGCGGAGGCGGCCACGGTGATGAGGAGGCCAATGACGGTGATGGTATTCGGGGTGAGGTGCAGCGCCATGGCCAGCCGCACGACGGGGACGAGGATCCCGCGCGCCGACTCCTTGATCCTGGCCGGCACCACGGATGCCCCGCGCCGCAGGTCGCGCGCATGGTCTCGGCTAGCTGACATCAGGCACGGTTCCCGGCGCGCCGGCGAGGGTGGCCACCCCGGCGGTGCCGCCGACGAGGCGACCCTCGGCGTCGTGCAGCTCCTCGAAGGCGGCCGTCCGCAGACGACAGATCACCTCGCGGCCCTGCCGCTGCGTATCGATGATGCCGGCCAGCCGCAGGATGCGCAGGTGCCAGCTGATGAGCGGCTGCGAAAGACCGATTCGGGCCGACAGCTCGCGCACCGGCAGGGGCCCGACCTCGGCCATCAGCCCGATGACCCGCAGACGCGTCTCATCCCCGAGAGCTCGATACAGCGTGCGGAGCCGTCGAAGATCCTGCTCGGCTGCGGTTTCGGGGAAAGATGGGATCACAAGCGCTTCTTTATCAAATGCGAATTTATATAAGCGACGGCTTATGATATTCGCCGACCGAACGCCCCGTCAACCCCGTGCTAGCATCGGCGCCCGACCGGTCTCCGGATGCCGGCAACAGGAGGTGCGTCGCTGACGAGTTCGACCCCGGACGCGTTGTGGAGCGCGCCGTCCCTCCGCGTCCTGCGCCCTTCCGCGGTGACATGCACCGATCTGCGGCGTGGCCGTGAGCTCGACCGGTGTTCTCTCTCGGTCCCGGTTGGCGCTCGGCTCCAGGTCGTCTCCGAACCCGACACCACCGCAACAACGTTGCTGCGAGTGCTCGCCGGATTGTCACGCGCCGACCGTGGCGAGGTTCGGATTGCCGGTTCGACCGATCCGACCGCCACCGGGTGGGGCCGGCGCATGGCCTACCTGGGCCCCGAGTCCGGCCTGCACAGCTGGATGACACCGCTCGAGGCGCTGCACCTGGCCGCTGGGCTGCTGGG
>JBBJNX010000391.1:0-2624 GCA_037721115.1 Candidatus Limnocylindria bacterium | reverse complement strand
CCCACCACCACGCTGCCGCTGACCTTGGTCGGCTTCGGGGCACTGTTGGCCGCTGCCGGTGCAGCCGTCGTGGTCCGTCGCGCCAAGGACTAGTCCTTCCGACGTTCCCAACCTCGATGGACGAGGGGCTCGGCAGCATGCCGGGTCCCTCGTTCGGTGTCTGGGCGGTTCACGCGGCGGGATCTGCCATTTCAATGTGCGCTCAGGCTTTGTTCAAGTCAGGTTGCCGGTCCAGTCAGCGCAGCGCGCCTCGAAGCGCCGAGCGCGCGGCGTGCATCCCGCACAGGCCATGCACACCACCGCCGGGTGGCGTGGAGGAGGAGCAGATGAAGATCCTCGGATCCGGCGTCGAGTAGGGGTCCCAGCGCACCGCCGGTCGCGTGAAGAACTGCGCCCAATGCTGCAGGCCGCCGTTGATGTCACCGCCGACGTAGTTCGCGTTGTAGGTCTCCAGCTCCGACGGTTGCAGGACGTGCTGGCCCATGATGCGATCCCGAACGCCCGGCGCGAAGCGCTCGATCTGGCGCAGGATCGCGTCGGTTGCATCACCGGTCCAGCCGTTCGGCACGTGGCAGTAAGCCCAGACCACGTGTTGACCCGCGGGTGCACGAGTCGAATCGAACGCCGATGGTTGGCTGAGCAGCACGAATGGACGCTCGTGCACCTTCCCCCGCGCGACGGCCTCCTCGGAGGCCATCACCTCTTCCAGCCGCCCGCCCAGATGCACCGTTCCGGCCGATCCGATGACAGGATCACGCCACGGGATAGGCCCATCAAGGACGAGGTCCAGCTTGAAGGCGGCAGGCCCGTAGCGGTATCGACGCAACTGGGCGGCGTAGACCCCCCGAAGCCGGTCGCCGGCGAGCGCCAGGATCTGTCGTGGCGTGAGGTCGAGCAGCGCGGCCCGATGCGAGGGGAGCTCCTCCAGGCTGCGCACCTCGACGTCGGTCTCGATATGTCCACCGAGCTCGCGAAGGACCGATGCCAGCGCATCGGTGATGCGCTGCGAGCCGCCGCGCGGGACGGGCCAGCCGACGGCGTGCCCGCTCACGAGCAGCGCGAGGCCGAGGCCGCCGCTCATCGGTGCCGAGAGCGGCAGGAAGGAGTGGGCGCCGGCCCCGGCGAACAGTGCGCGGGCGGCGGGCGAGCGGAATCGGCGCGCCAGCGTCGCGGCCGGCGCCAGCGCCGGAAGGCCGAAGCGCGCCAGGGCGAATGGGTGCCGTGCCAGGGCAACGGGTCGGATCGGACCCAGCAGCGAGCTGACGATGAGCTCCCAGTCGTTGACCAGTGGGTGTACCCATTCCCCGTAGATTCGCGCATCGTGGTCGTTGCCGAACGAGGCCACCGTTTCAGCGACCCCGCGATGGACAAGCGCGGCCGACCCGTCGTCGAGCGGGTGCGCGATCTGGATCGGCGGCTCGATCCATTCGAGACCATGGCGCTCCAGGTGGAGTTCCCGGAAGAGTGGTGACGAGCGCCCCAGCGGATGGACCGCGCTACAGACGTCGTGGATGACGCCCGGAAGCGTCAGCTCCGCCGAGCGGCAGCCGCCGCCGAGGGTGTCGCGCGCCTCGAGCAGCCGCACGGCCCGCCCCGCCCGGGCCAGCACGATCGCCGCGGCAAGGCCGTTCGGACCGCCGCCGACAACCACGGCATCCGTCTCCGCGGTGCTCGTGCGAACCGGCTCATGCATGTGAGCAATGGTAAGGCGTGTCGGTGTCAGCTACCTCGACGCAGCCAGCGCAGCCGGGCCGCCGCGCTATGGAGCGCGGAGCGGAACGCTACGCTGTTGCGGACGTTGCCGGCGTATCGCCATTGGCGCCGGCGGTCCACGCACACGACGGTGGTCTCGCAGGTTGCCTCGACGCCGTGGTGGCGCGCCACGGCCTCAAGCGTCTGCTCCCAGAAGCGATTATTCATGCGTCGAACGATGGGAAACAGGTAGCCGAGCTCGAAGAGCGGGTCGCTCGTTCGCTCGAGCGCCTGGGCCTGTGCGATCACCGTTCCGTCGGCGTCGCGGCGCGCAGAGAAGGTGATCCACGCGGCGAGCATATGGCCCTCCGGCGTCATCAGGGTGAACGATTCGTCATCGGCGTAGGTGACCATCACCCCGGTGTGCAGCTTCACCGGGCCACCCGCCTTGACCGAAAGCAGGGCGACCTCGCCGGGCCGGATGCCGGCCAGCGGCGCGTAGAACGTGTTGCCCTTCGGCCAGAACTCCGGGAAATGCTGCTTCCAGCTTGCGATGACCGTTTGCGGCGTGGTCTCATCGCCGGCGCCGGTGAGCCGAACGCGGAACGTCTTCTGCCACATCCGCCCGAAGCCCTGCATCGGTCCCGCCAGGCGCTTGCCCTGGACCATGCTGGTGAGCGCGCCATCCGTGCGTGGCTCGAGGTTCAGCCGATCGACGGGGCGTGCCCAGGCATCGGCATCACTGCGGCGGGCGGGTCGTGGAGCCTCGGTGGGCGGTTCGCTTTCGGTGGTCATCGGTCGACTCCAGCGTGCTGAGGTTTGACCGATGATTGCCGAGTCGCGTCCGGCAATCGTTACGGAACGCGCTCCCGCAGCCAGATCGACGCCGACGCGGGGCGGACCGTTGAGCGGCTCGCGGCGCGCAGCGCATC
>JBBJNX010000390.1:0-2625 GCA_037721115.1 Candidatus Limnocylindria bacterium | reverse complement strand
GATGCGGCGCACGCATCGACGGCGACGCCCGAGCGCCAGGGGCGCTCCCGAATCGTGATGGTCGGCGAAGGTCGGTCCACCATCGCCGCCCTGGCCATGACAACCCGCGCGACTCCAGCGGCCGCGTTCGCCGTGGGCAGCCTGCGCGAGGAGGCGCTCCTGCATCTTGATGGGCTGCACGGCGGCGCCGGATCGATGGCGACTGCCAGCGCGGAGGCCGCCCAAGCACCGTCCCTGCTCCTCAGCGGCGGGGGTGTGCTCATCGGGCCCGAGCCGTTCCAGGCCGTCGCGGATCTGCGGACGGAAGTGGAGGAGCGAACCATGATCATGGCGGCCAACCGCCTCATCGGGCTCGCGATCGCCGTCATCGTCGTCGGATCGATCCTCGTCCTTGCGGGCGTCTTCGATCTCGCTGGATTTCTCGCGGGGACTAACCGCGGGTGAGGCGCCCGACCATCACGGCACTGGTCGTCATCATCGGCCTGCTCCTGCTGGCGGACATGCTGGTCGTGAACGCCGCTCTCGGGCAGGTGGCGGGGGTCGCGGTGGATGCAGCCATCCTCGTCGCCGCGGGTGCGGCGCTGGCCGGAGTCGGCGCACTTGGCGCGAGGCGGCTCAATGATCTGTGGCGCCGACGGGGCGACCCGATCGGGGCGGTCATGGTTGTCGCCGGCATGGCCGCGATGCTGGCCGCCGGCCTCCGTCCCGGCTCCACGGGCACCACCGACCCTGCCGTGCAGTGGCTCGTGACCGCCCTCCTGATCCCCATCGGCGCCACGCTCTTTGGCCTGCTCTTCGTCACGACCCTCGGGGCCGCTCGCCGCTCGGTTGCGACGGGCAGCCGTGAGGGCACCCTGCTGGTCGTCGGCGCTCTCGTGACGAGCGTCCTCCTGGTTCCCCTCTCCGGCCCGGTGGGCGAGTGGCTGGCGGATGCAGCAACCTGGTCGCTTGCCGTCCCGATCGGATCCGTCTTGCGGGGCCTGTTGTTCGGGATCGCCCTGCTGACGGCTGTCTACGCGGCCCGCGTCGTGTTGGGCATCCGTGGCGCCGATGATTGAGCGTGTGCGTGCCCTCTCTCGCGCGGCGCCCATGCTGCTCGTCGTCGCGCTGGCGATCGCCTGGCAGGCGCCCGACGTGGGCTGGCTTCGAGATTCGACGACCGATTCGGAGGATGCGGAGCGAATGACGTCCGTGCTGGATGCGCTCGTGGACGAACCGCTCGTCCTGATCGGCTTCGATGCCGATGTCGGGACCTATGCGGAGATTCGGCCGACCGTGCGTGCGCTCCTGGCCGATCTGCTCGCTCGCGACGGACGGCTGGCGTTCGTCAGCCTGACCGCCGAGGGCCGCTCACTCACATCCGCCGAGCTCGCGCGGCTCGGCCGCGGGGAAGCGAACCCGACCCGGCTGCTCGATCTTGGATTCATCCCCGGCGCGGAGGCGGGACTCGTCGACCTCACCCGTGACGTTCGGGTGGGTGAGGGAGACGACGGGGTATTCGCCCAGGAGGTGGAGGGCGCGGGTATCGGCGCCTTCGACGCGATCCTCGTGATCGGGGGCAACGATCTCGGGCCGCGTAGCTGGGTCGAGCAGGTCATCCCGCGGATCGGAGACGTGCCCCTGTTTACTGTTACGCCGACGGTCCTGCTGCCCGAAGTCCAGCCATACCTGATCGGCGAGCAACTGGCGGCCGGTCTCATCACGCCGCGGGACGGGGCTGCTTACCGTCAGAGCCTGGAGCTGGGCAATCTCGAACGGCTGGTCGAGCCGACGGAGCCGAGGCCACTGCCGATCCTGGTTGGCATGCTGATCGCCGTCGCAGTTCTGGGCCAGACGCTCGCGTCGCGCACGCTGGGGGGCGTGCGGTCGGCGGGGTCGCGGTCCGTCGGATGAGCGGCTTTTTCGGGACCACCGCGGCCGACACCGTCGCCATCTGGATCGCGGCGATTGTGACGCTGATCGTCCTCGGCGCGCTGATCGGGGAGCGTCGGCTGTTCGGATGGTCGCAACACCTGCTTGCCGGCCTGGCGACCGGATTCCTGGCGTTGATCGCCGTGACCGAGGTGATCGGGCCGCGACTGGTGCAGCCGCTCGTCGCCGATCCGACCGGACGACCTGAGCTGTGGGCCGGAGTGGCCCTGGTGGCCGCGGCCGCGGGCGCGCCATGGCTGCCTCGCCAGCTCTCGATCGTTCCCGCCTCGATCGCGATCGGGGCCCTGGCGGCATTTGCGCTGGGTGGAGCCGTGATCGGAACGCTGCTGCCGCAGATCGACGCATCCATCGTGCGCCCTGGAGACTCGGTGGCGACGACGGTGGCCGGCGCGTCGGCGGCGGTCGTGACCGCTCTGGTGCTCATCGGATTTCTGCACGGCAGGCCGCGCGGTCGAGTCCTCTCCTCGGTCGCCGGTGCGGGGCGGGTTGAGCCGATGACCGCGAATCCCGTGCGCGCCGACCTGGCGCTGCTGCTCGACGTTGGGTCCGCGTGGGCCAAGGCGGGGGTGATCGGCAGGGTACGCGGCCGGTGGCGGCTCGTTGCGCACGCCACACAGCCGACCGCATGGGGAGCGACGGCCCTCCGGGGGTCGCTGGTCGACCAGCTCGCGGCATCGGCGGATCCGCGCCTGA
>JBBJNX010000041.1:0-10138 GCA_037721115.1 Candidatus Limnocylindria bacterium | reverse complement strand
CACAGGCTTGGCGACGTATTGCGACTCGCCCTCCGTGGGGTGGGTGTGCATCCGAAAGCCGGGGGCAGCGTTGACCTCCACGATTCCGCCACCGGTCTCGCGCACCGGCACCCCGATGTCCGGGCAGATCAGGTCGATGCCCGCGATGTCGAGGCCGACGACCTGTGCAGCCAGCTCGGCGAGCTCGACGTTGTCCGGGTGCGCCTCCTCGGTCCGATCGATGCTGATCCCGCCGGTGCTCATGTTGCCCGTGCGCTTCAGGTACACGCGTTGGCCACGCGGCGGCACGTCCGATAGCTCGAAACCCTGCTCACGCGCGTAGCCGATCGCCTCATCATCGAGCTTGATGCGAGTGAGCACCTTCTCGTGGCCGATACCCCGGCGCGGATCCGCGTTCGTGATTCCGACGAGATCGGTGAGTGAGTGCTTCCCGTCGCCGTTGACATGGGCGGGGACGCGCTGTGCGACGGCGGCCAGGACGCCGCCGATGACCAGGCACCGATAATCGTTACCGACCAGGAATGACTCGACCACGACTGCGCCGCGACGGCTCTGGGCCCGCGCGGCGCGATAGCCCGCGCGCACCGCCTCATCTTCCGCGAGGTTGAGCATCACGCCGCGGCCGTGGTTGCCGTCGAGCGGCTTGACTGCCACCGGCAGCCCGATGCGCCTCGCTGCGCTGACCGCCTCATCCTCGTTGCGTACCAGCTGTGCGCGGGGGACTGGCACGCCCGTCGCCGCCAGCAATCGATTGGTGAGCTTCTTGTCCCCTGCGATATCGACGCCGAGCGACCCGGTCTCGCTCGTCATCGTGGCCCGGATGCGCTTCTGATGGATCCCGTGTCCGAGCTGGATGAGCGACTGATCGTTCAGGCGAATGAAGGGAATGTCGCGCAGGACTGCCTCGTCGAGGATCGCCTGGGTCGATGGTCCGAAGGCGGCGCGCTCGGAGAGTCGGATGAGTGCCTCGAGCTCGGCGCCGAAATCGAAATTCGGCTCGGCCTCGACAAGGTGATTGACGAGCCGGACGGCGAGCTTTCCCGCGGCCAGGCCGACCGACTCCTCTCCGTACGCGTAGACGACGTGGTAGCGGCCCGGCTCTCCGGTCCCGCGCGTCTTGCCGCGGCCGACCTCGCTGCCCGCCTCGCGCTGGAGCTGGAGCGCGATGTGCTCGGCGACGTGTCCAACCCAGGTGCCCTCGCGCAGCCGCGCCGTGAAGCCGCTCGCTCTGCCGGTGCCGCAGGTGTGCTGTCCGACACCGGGCAACATTTCGAGCAGTGCGGTGACGAAACCGGGGATCGTGCTGGTCGGGAAATACTCGAGCACGCCCAGGTCAACGACCAGCTTGATGGCCGGGTCGTAGTTCCAAAAGTTCGGGCCGCGATAGACCCGGGTCTCCATGACCGTCAGCTCCGGTCGCGGCACTGCGCCGGGCGGCGCTCCGGCGACCGCGCGCTTGATCCGCGCCGACCGCGCGGACTGGGCGGTCATTCGCTCGCCTCCTGGTCCATTCGACTGGCCCGATGGGCGCGCCTGCGCGCTCGCTCCGGAGCCGTGTCATCGGCCCCTTCGGCGGCGATGCGCCGGATCAGGCGTCGGGTGTGGTTGGTCGCCGCCTGGAGGCTGGCCAGCTCTCTGTCGGTGGCGCTGACTGGTCGGAGCGGCGCCATGAGCTTGCGCTTGCGGATGTCGAAGCGATACCCCGACGGCAGCGAATGCAGCGTCACGCCCGAGACCATGATCGGTCGGTGGCGCTTGACCTCGTAGGCGTCGGTCTGGATGTGCGCCGGGTCGATGATCGTGACCGAGCCCTTGCCGAGCACCTCGAGGATTCCCTTGGGGCTGACGAGCGCCGCGGTATCCTCGTCGATGCCGATGCCGAGCAGCGCCGGCGACTGCGCCACCAGCGCGAGGAGGCGACCGAACCGGTTGCGCTGCTCGAAGTGCTGGTCGATGAGTACGTCGGGCAGCAGGCCGAGACCGGCACTCATCTGCGTCATCCGCTGCTTCGGCGTGGCACCACCCGTGCCGAAGGCGACCATGTAACTGGCGATCGCAGATGCGCCCGCGCTCGTGCCGGCGATCATAGCGCCGTGCCGGTGACGCTCGAGCAGCGCCTTCCCCAGCAGCGTGCCCCCGATCACGCTCGACAGGCGAAGCTGATTGCCGCCGGTCATGAAGATGGCAGTCGCGTCGTCGAGCTGGGAAACCAAACGGCGGTCGTTCGCGTCCTCGCGCACCAGCGGGCGCATGCCGCGGACGTCGCCGATACCCATCTGGCGGAAAAGCGACAGATAGAGCTGGGTTGCCTCGTCCCCTAGCGAGGAGGCGGTCGAGATGATCACGATGCGCGCCTCGCTGCCGCCGGCCAACGCGACGAAGCGAGCCAGGATCTGGCGCTGGCGCAGCTTGTCCTCGGCTCCGCCGATGATGAGGAGGTGGCCGGCCCGGGCCTGCCCGGTACCAGGCTTGGGAGGCATGGAGGGCAGCATAGCGAAGTGCGGGACCCCTCGAACGTCGCCTAGACTCGATCGGATGTCCACGACCGCGCCCGCCCGCACCGAAGCCCGGGACTATTACGAGGTCCTCGGGGCCGACCCGTCGGCCTCGAGCGCGCAATTGCGCGCCGCGTTCCGCGCCGCCGTTCTCCGGCATCATCCAGACCGAGCGCCGTCGTCCGACATCGCCACCGGACGAACATCCACCCTCAACCGTGCGTGGGCAGAGCTTCGCGATCCGCTGCGGCGGCTGCACTACGACCACGCGCTCGAGGCAGGGCGCGCCGATACGCTGGAGTGGCCGCTCGACATGGGCGAGGCAGCGCGGACGATCCGCCCGCACCGTGTCATTCGCTCTGAGCCCGGCGTCCCCAGCCCGTGGCATCAGCCGCATCTGCGCTCCGCCGGGGGCTTCCGGGTGCCGGCGGCGGTCTTCCTCGCCGGACCCAGCGCCCAGAACCGCTGGATCGTCGAGAACCACATTGCCGGCGAGGACTGGCGTGACCACACCGAGCGCTACTGGCTCCGCTTCGCGGCGCGGCACTACGCCGAGCGCGGTCGGATAGACGATCTGCTGGGCATCCTCGAGCGCATCGTCGCGCAGCATCCGCCGTTCGCGGAGATCGTCGACGCGAACCTGCGGGAAGCCTATCTCTCCGCCGGCGAGGAGCTGCGCGGAGCCATTCAGCTGCGGCAGATCGCAGAGCGGGAGCCGCCGGGGTCATCACAGCGCCGCTGGGCGGAGCGCGAGCTGCGCGCGTTGCTTCGTGAGTATCGCGATGCGCACGTCCGTCGGGGGCCCGCGGACCGTCGGGCGGAGAACGCCGAGTTTCTCCTCAATTTCCTCGAGTCGTTGGAGGTCGATCCGAGCTTCACCGACTACCGGGCGGCGATCGTCGCGCACCGGCGAGCCGGCCACGGCGGCCGAGCGGCCGAGCTGGTCGAGCGCGTCATGGCGGCGCCCGTCGTCGAGCCCGGTCGCTGGTTTAGCCTGACCCAGCTCCTCACGGAGGCCGGACACCTGGACCGGGCATCGAACCTGCTCGCCGAGATCTCTCGCGGCGAGCATCCCGAGTCGCTCGATCCGAGGCGGGTGCACAGTCCCTGGCGACGCATCGCCGCGGCGCGTGAGCGTCTTGTCCGGGCCCGTCGTGCTGCCGCCCGTAGCGTGAAGCGATGATGAGGTGGCTGAGGCTGGACCGTTCGGCCCTGATCGGAGCCCTGGTCGGGGGTGCGACTGCTTTGATCGGCGGCTGGGTGGCCACTTCGTTACTGGAGAACCTGCCCTTTTCGGTGCTGCTCGTCCTGGCGATCGCGCTTGTCGGCCTCGCCCTGGGCGCCAACGCGGCGGCCTGGGCGTACGTGGCGGGATCGATCGTCTTCATCGGAGAGGCCCTGGCGCCACACGCCAGCGATTGGGGGCCTGCGGACACGGTCAGGCTCACGACGGTCCTGTTCGGTTCGCCGGGCATCGTTTACCTCGTCCATCGGGTCGAGGCCAACCGTCGACTGGCGGACGCCGCGCTGGCTTCCAGCCACGAGGCGCGCCTTCAGGCCGACGCCGAACGTGAGCGCATGGAGGCGGCCCGCAGTGAGCTCGATACCGCGCTGGGCAACGCGGAGCGTGAGCGGGCGCGGCTGGAGGAGGTGGCGGAGGCGATCCCGGAGCCGTTGATCGTCTACGACGACGCGCCGAGGGGAACCTACGGAAACCGCGCCGCATTCCGGCTGTTCGGACGCAGCTTCGTGGAGCGGCCGTTGGACGAGTGGGGGCGCGCGACCGAGCCTCGCGATCATCTGGGGACACCACTGGCACGCGACGAGTGGCCCCAGGTCCGCGCACAGCGGGAGGTATTCCGGCGTCGCCTCACCTTGCGCATTCCGATGTCCGGGCGCGACGTCATCGTCGATGTCGAAGGCACTCCGATCCCGGGCGGTGGAGCGGTCCTGCTCCTTCGCGACATCGGCAAGGAGGAGGACGAGCGTCGTCGCTTGTCGCGGTTCGCCAGCTTCGTGGCGCATGAGCTGCGCAACCCGCTCGCTGTCGCAAAGGCGCGAATCGAGCTCGCGCAGCGTGATCCTGATCTTCCACCCCGTGCCGGCGGCCACGGGAAGCGGGCCCTCGAATCGGTCGATGCGTCCATAGGCATCCTTGAGCGCCTCGAGCTCTATTCCCGCGCCGATAGCGGACACGTCGAGGCTCGCCGCGAAATCTTTGATCTGGGGCCGGCACTCGGCGCGGCGATCGAGCGATTGCGTGCTCGCGGTTCTGACCGACCGGTCCGCGTCGACATGCCGGAGGACCAGAAGGTGCTCGGGGATCGTCACCTGAGCGAGCAGGCGATCACCAATCTGCTCATCAACGCGGACCGCTACTCAAGCCCGGGAGGCGCGATCGATGTGGAGGTGCGAGGCGGCGAGCAGGTGACGCTGCGGGTTCGCGATCAGGGGCCCGGGATCGATGAGGACCTGGCGCGCCGACTCTTCCATGATCGTGTGGCGGCCGGCCGGGGCCTGGGGCTGGGCCTCTTCCTGGTGCACGCCACGATGGAGGCGATGGGCGGCTCGGTACAACTGGAGCAGAAGGCGCCGGTCGCCGTTTTCGCCCTCCGCTGGACGCGGCCGCTGAGGAGGGTTGACGACGTCTGACTGATGCTTTAGCGTAGTAAAGCAATGACAGAGCAGCAGATTGTCAATTCCGCCTCGCCGGTCCTATCGAGGGCGACCGGCGAGGATCGCTGGATGAGCGATTCGACCCGTGAGCTCGCCTCGGCGATTGCCACCCTGCGTGACGCGGACGAGGCGCTTCGCTTCCTGCGCGACCTCTGCACGGTGAATGAGCTGCGCGAGATTGCGGCCCGCTGGGAGGTTGCGCGGCTGCTCGACAGCGGCACGAGCTATCACGAAATCAGCGAGCGAACCGGCGCGTCGAGCGCCACGATCAGCCGGGTCAACCAGTGGCTGCGCTATGGGCGAGACGGGTATCGGCTGGTGCTCGACCGACTGGCGCGTTCCCGCCGGCGGCGTCGGTGACGACGCCTCTGCGGCTGGCCGTTCCCAACAAGGGTCGACTGGCCGAGCCGGCGATCGAGCTGCTTCACGGCGCCGGGTTGGAGTTCGAGCTGTCCGAGCGTCGACTGAGCGCCGCCGTTCGCAATGCCGACATCGAGCTGCTCTTCGTGCGCACCGATGACATCGCGGAGTACGTCGCCGATGGCCTGGTCGAGCTGGGCCTGACGGGCGCCGACCTCGTTGCTGAGCATGGTGGCGAGCTGCACACCGTGCTGCCGCTCGGGTTCGGCGCCTGCTCGCTGGTTCTCGCCGTCCCGCGTGACGGTGACCTGGCGACCGCCACCGACCTCAACGGCTGCCGGATCGCGACATCCTTTCCCCGGGTGACCGCCGCCTACCTCGCGTCGGCAGGTGTCGAAGCACAGGTCGTCGAGGTGCGGGGTGCCGTCGAGGTCACGCCACAGCTCGGCGTGGCCGACGCGGTCGTAGACCTCGTCGCATCCGGCAGCACGCTGCGCATGAACGGCCTGCGCCCCATCGCGACGCTCCTCGCTTCCGAGGCGGTTCTCGTGGCGCGAAACGGCGCGGCGGATGTCGACGATCGCGTCAGCGGTCTCATCGACATGCTTCGCAGCGTGCTCGATGCACGTGGCCGCGAGTACATGATGATGAACGCCCCGGTCGAGGCGCTCGAGCGGATTCGCGAGCTGATCCCCGGACTCTCTGGGCCGACCGTCATGCCGCTCGCCGATCCGGCGTTCATCGCCGTGCATTCGGTGGTCGAACGCAGCCAGCTGTGGCGCATCGTGCCGGCGCTCAAGGCGGTCGGCGCCCGGGACATCCTGGTCGTTCCCATCGAGAAGGTCGTTCGATGAGCTCACTCCGGCGGGTTGCCTGGGATGCTCTCGATGCGGATGCGCGCCGCACCTGGCTCGATGAGCTGAGGCCGCCCTAGCCCGAGACCGACGTGTCGCCGATCCTCAGCGCGGCTCGCGAACGCGGCGACCGAGCCCTCCGCGACCTGACCGCGCGGTTCGATGGCGTCGATCTCCAGGATCCGTGGGTATCGCGGGAGGAATGGGACGCAGCGTCGGTCGAGCCACGCCTGGAGACGGCCTTGAAGGATGCGGCGGCCTCGATCGGCCGCTACCACGCCGAGCAGAGAAACGCCCTCCGCCAGGAGCGCCGCGTTCGAACCGCACCGGGCGTCACCGCGTGGCGCCGGTGGCAGCCGATCTCGCGCGCCGGCGGGTATGTGCCTGGCGGCCGTGCGGCTTACGCGAGCAGCGTGCTCATGCTGGCCATCCCGGCGCGACTGGCGGGGGTCGACGAGTTGATCATCGCCACGCCGCCGGGTCCAGGTGGGGCCATCGCAGCCTCCGTGCTCGTCGCGGCCCGGATCGGTGGCGTCGCTCGCATCCTCAAGGCCGGTGGCGCCCAGGCCATCGCGGCATTGGCGTATGGCACCGAGACCGTGCCGGTGGTCGACAAGATCTTCGGCGCCGGCAATGCATGGGTCACCGCTGCCAAGCGCGCGGTGAGCAGCCGGGTGGCGATCGACCTGCCCGCGGGTCCGTCCGAGTGCATCGTTCTCGCCGACCGCACGGCGGACGCCGAGTTCGTCGCCCTGGACCTGCTCGCCCAGTCTGAGCATGGCCCCGACTCGATCGCCATCGTGGTGAGCGACGACGCCCTCCTCCTCGACGCCATCGAAGCCGCGCTGCCGCGAGTCGCGGCTGACCTGGTGACCGGTGAACGCGCGCTCGAAACGCTGCGGCGCCACGGTGCGGCCGTCGAGGTCGCGGACATCCAGACGGGACTCGAGGTGGTCAATGCGGTCGCGGCCGAGCACGTCAGCCTGCAATGTGACGGGGCCGATGCGCTTGCGGCCACGGTGCGCAATGCCGGCGCCGTGTTCATCGGCCCATGGTCGCCCATCGCCGCCGGCGACTACGCCACCGGCACCAATCACGTGCTGCCCACCGGAGCGGCCGCGCGAGCGTGGAATGGCGTGGGCGTCGAGTCCTTCGGACGCTGGATCGAGGTGCAGCGACTGTCAGCATTCGGCGTGCGTGGCGTCTCGCCCACCGCGGAGGCCATCGCCGCGGCAGAGGGTCTGCCGGCGCATGCCGCCAGCGTTCGTGCCCGCGCCGATCGAGCGGCCGGTGCAGTCGACGTCGATGACGCAACCGACCTGTTCCGTCGGCCGGAGCCTGTCACCCCGTACCCGGCCGAACCATCTGACGAGGAGCTCGCCGCGCGGGCGGGCATCGCGGTCAGCGCGGTGATCCGCGCCGACATGAACACGCTCGGCGGTGGACCGTTGGCGGCCGTCGCCGGCGCGCTGGATGGCTTCGATGCCCGTCGCAGCACCGAATATGGCGACCTGGCATACGTCCGGTTACGTGCCGCGCTCGGCGGGAGGCTCGGCATCGATCCGCGCCGAATCGTGCCGGGGGCAGGCGCCGATGAGCTGATCCGGCTGGTGACGACCCAGGCGCTCGGGGCGGGGGACGCCGTCGTGATTCCGACGCCGACGTTCGCCATGTTCGGCGTGGAGGCCCGGCTGGCAGGTGCCCGCGTGGTTGACCTGCCGCGGTCGGCTCCTGCCTGTCGGCAGCCGGTTGCCGAGATTCGCGACCTCGCGGAACGGGAGGCGGCACGGCTCGTCTGGCTCTGCACCCCGAATAACCCGACCGGCGATGCGTATCCGCTCGACGAGATTCGGACACTGGCCGCCGGCCTGCCGGCACTCGTCTGTGTTGATGAGGTCTACCTGGAGTTCGGCGAAGACAGCATCGGCGCGGCACCGGGCTCGATGTCAGCCATCAACCTCCAGGGCGAGCTCACCAACGTCATCGTCCTGCGCTCTCTGTCGAAGTCGCACGGCATGGCCGGCGCACGGGTCGGTTATCTCGTGGTGGCCGATCAGCTGGCCGAGCGATTCGACGGCGTTCGACTGCCGCTCTCGGTCGCTGCTGCCTCGGAAGCGATCGCCCTCGCGGCGCTGGCGGACGAAGCTGGAGCGCATGATCGGCGCCTGGCCGTCATCGGCGCACGCGATCGGCTGGCCAGCCTGCTGAGCGAGATCGGCTGCGAGGTGCTGCCATCGATGACCAACTCGGTCGCATTCAGGCCCACCATCGACGCCGCGCTGGCCGATGCCGGCCTCCTCTCGCGCGGCGTGGCCGTTCGTCGCTTCGAGACCGGTCCCATGGCCGGCTGGCTGCGCGCCACCGCGCGGCTGGAGCCCGAGGAGGGCCGTCTATTGCGTGCGCTGAAGGAGGTCCTCTCATGAGCCGATCGGGTACCGCGGAACGAACAACGGCCGAGACGAGCATCAGCGTGCGGATCGAGCTTGACGGAACGGGCAAGGTAAACGTCGACACGCCGATCGGTTTCCTCGACCATCTGCTGACCCTGTTCGGGCGTCATGCACTCGTCGATCTGGAACTGAAGGCAACCGGCGACGTGCATATCGATGAGCACCACACCGTCGAGGACACGGCGCTCGTGCTTGGACGAGCGATCGACGTCGCGCTCGGCGAGCGTGCCGGGATCCGGCGCTATGGTGACATTCGGCTGCCGATGGACGAGGCGCTGGCCCTGTGCGCCGTCGATCTCGGGGGACGCGCTTCCACCGATATCGAGCCACGGCCGGATCCGCTGGCCGGCGGCAACGTCTGGCTCGAGCTCTGGCCGCATGTTGTGGAGACGCTGGCGCGCGAGGCGCGCGCATCGGTCCATCTGGAGGTTCGACGGGCTCGCAGTACGCACCACCTCGTCGAGGCCGGCGTAAAATCGCTGGCTCGAGCGCTGCGACAGGCTTGGGAGCTCGATCCGCGACTCGCCGGTGCGGAAGCCGCCGTACCAAGCAGCAAGGGCACGCTCCGTTGATCGCTGTGGTGGATTTCGGGTCCGGCAACACGCGGTCCGTGCTGCGCGCGCTCGAGGCAATTGGTGCGGACGCGCGGCTGGTGGCCACCCCAGCGGGGATCGAGGAGGCTGAGCGGCTGGTGCTGCCGGGCGTCGGCGCGGCACCGTCGGCGGTTGACGAGCTCAAAGCGCGCGGTCTCTGGGAGCCGGTTCGTCGCTGGGGCATGGATGGGCGGCCGTTGCTGGGGCTGTGCCTGGGTGCCCAGCTGTTGCTCGATGGCTCCGACGAGGGCGGCGCTCCGGGACTCGGCCTGATCGCCGGCCGCTGCCGCGCATTCCCGGCGGTTGCCGATGGCGGTCCTCGGCAGGTGCCGCACATCGGCTGGAACGAGGTGCGGACCGACGCTGGCGCGTTCGACGCGTACTTCGTCCACGGCTTCTGGCTCGACGCCGATCCGGCTGCCGTCACCGGCTGGACTGAGGTCGATGGCTTCCGTTTTCCCTCTCTCATGCGCTCGGGATCGCTGACCGGCACGCAGTTCCATCCTGAGAAGAGCGGGCCCACCGGTCGCGCGCTGCTGACTGCCTTCGCGGCCGGCGCCCTCGATACGCGGGTCGAGGCGGCGACGTGGAGCTGATCTGCGCGATCGACCTCCTTGATGGGGGTGCGGTGCGACTGGTGCAGGGCGACTATGAGCGCCGCATCAACGCCGATGCGGACCCCGCCGAGCTCGCCCGACGCTTCGTGGCGG
>JBBJNX010000040.1:0-10149 GCA_037721115.1 Candidatus Limnocylindria bacterium | reverse complement strand
GTACCGACTTGAACCGGTCCGACGAGCCGACACCGATGATGGCGGAGCTGATCACGTGCGTGGTGCTGACCGGCATGCCGAATTGCGACGCGGTGAAGATGACGGTCGCCGCGGTCGTCTCCGCCGCGAATCCGTGGACCGGATCCAGCTTCACCACCTTGCTGCCCATGGTCTTGATGATCCGCCAGCCGCCGGCAGCCGTGCCCAGGCTGATCGCGGTGGCAGCAATCAGGATCACCCACAGCGGGACGCGGAATTCGGGGATCACGCCGGCGGTCACGAGAGCGAGCGTCATGATCCCCATCGTCTTCTGCGCGTCGTTGCTGCCGTGGCTGAAGGCCATCCAGGCCGCCGACAGTACCTGGAGGCGCCGGAAAACGCCGTTGAGCTTCGCCGGGTGAGCTCGCCGGAACACGTTGAAGATGAGCACCATCAGGAGCAGGCCGATCGTGAAGCCGATGATCGGCGATCCGACCAGCGGGAGCAGCACTTTGCCGACGATGCCGTCGACCTGCCATGAGCCGAAGCCGGCTGAGATGAGCGCGGCGCCAAGCAGCCCTCCGATGAGCGCGTGGCTTGAGGACGACGGGATTCCAAGACGCCAGGTGAGCAGGTTCCATATGATCGCGCCCACCAGCGCCGCCGCGATCACCGACTGCGACTCCACGTTCGTGTCGATGAGCCCGGCGCCCACAGTGCGCGCCACGGCGGTGCCGGTCAACGCGCCCGCGAAATTCGCCACGGCGCTCATGGCGATGGCCCAGCCCGGCTTCAGCGCCCGCGTGCTGACGCTCGTGGCGATCGCGTTCGCGGTGTCATGGAAGCCGTTGATGTAATCAAACGCGACGGCGAGTCCCAGGACCGCCAGCAGGACGAGGGTAAAGCCCTCAGGCATGCTTGACGACGATCCTCTCGATCACGTTTGCCACGTCCTCGCAGGCGTCGATGCTGTCCTCGAGGAGCGAGTAGAGATCCTTCCACTTGATGATCTCGACCGGGTCGTTCCCGTTGGTGAACAGGTCGGCGATCGCCCTGCGTGCAATCCGGTCGCCATCATTCTCGAGCCGATGGATCTCGATCCAATGGACCCCGATCTCCTTGAAGCCCTTCAGCTTCTCGAGCGCGCGAACGATCTCCTCGCACTGCTTGACGATGATCTCGGTCTGGTCATGCGCGGTCTGGGTCGGCGCGTCGATCTTGTAGAGGATGCAGGTATCGGCGACCTCTTCGATGAAGTCGAGTACGTCGTCAAGGCGGCTGATCAGCTGGTGGATGTCCTCACGGTCGAAGGGCGTGACGAAGGTGTGCTCGAGCTTATTGCCGATGTCGTGGCTCATGGCGTCGCCCCTGCGCTCGAGGTCGCGCAGCTGGCTCGCCAGGCGCTCGCGCTGGTCGTACGACCGGAAGAATTCCTCGAGCAGCCGCGCACCGGCCAGAACGTTGTTGGCATCGTCGACGAACAGCTCGAAGAATTTCTCTTCGCGCGGAATGAATGGCAGGCGCATGACTGCGTGGCGACCCCGTGAGGGCGCACCGAGCGGATGGCCCCTCCATCGCTCGTGGGCGCCACGCGCAAGCGTACTCGTTTGTCAGCCTCCGCCGCGTGATCAAGGTCACGTCTAGGACAATCGGGTATGGACGACGAAGGGGGCCGATCACCCGGGGTGGATGGCCGGCCCCCATGGATAGGTCAGCAGCAGGCGCCGCCGGTCGCCTCGCAGCAGCCGTCGTTGCAGCAGTCGTCGTTCTTCCTCATGTCCTCACCTCCTCCTGTTCAGGTCGTGCAGGGCTCGCGGGTCTGGCCGAACGGCAGAACCCCGAGCAGTCGGCGCCGGCAGGTGGTGACCAGGGTCTGCAGGCGTCGGGCGCGTGCCGCCCGCTGGATATCGGCCTCATGTGCTGAGGCGAGCATCTCGGTCAGCAGGTCCATTGATTCATCCTCGTGTTTCACCGTCAGCAGTGACGCTACGGTACATATAGACGTTTGTCAATATGGATGAGCGTCTATATAATCCGGGTGGCATGAAATCCATCGATCCAGACGTTCAGCTCCTCTCCGCACTCGCCGACCCGGTGCGACTGTCGTTTGTGCGCCAGCTCGTCGAGAATGAGGGAGTCTGCGCCTGCGACTTCAGCGAGTGCTGCACAGTCAGCCAGCCGACCATCAGCCATCACCTCAAGGTACTGCGCGATGCTGGGGTCGTGATCAGCGAGCGCCAGGGCACGAACATCGTCTATTCGCTGTCGCCCGAGTTCAGTCATCGATGGTCCGCCATCGGTGCCAGCCTCGCCGGCCTCGTCCAGGTCGCCTGACCGATCAGATCCACGAGACGGTCAGCGGGGTCGTCATTGCCTCGATCGATCGAGGACATTCCGCAGCAGGACCGCTACAGGCGCGATTCCCGCACTGGAGCGTGGCCTCGGGAGCGCGAAGTCCGCGCGCCGGCACGCTTCGCGCTCACTGGCTCTCACTGTGGCGCGGGAATCGAGCGCGCGGCAGACTTCGCGCATCCCCGCCTCGATTGATTGAGGCGTCAGCCGACCCCGACCACACGCGCGAGGCCAGCCGAGAGCGCGGCGATGATCACAACGGCCAGGATCGGTGCCTGCAGCAGGATCGCCAGTGCCGCCGCACCAAGGCCGATGATGCGCGCGTCGAGCACGAGCTGATTGCCTGTGCTCAGCGCGGCCGTGGCCACCAGAGCAGCGAGCAGGGCGGGTGCCAGCATGGCAACCACATGCTGAACGCGCTCCGGCAGGGGCCGTCCGCCCAGCAGCACGGGCCCTGCGGCCTTGATGACCATCGTGCCGATGCCGACGGCCAGGACGATGGTCCAGGCATCGCTCACCGCTTCACCAGCCCGAGGAGCGCGGCGCCGGCGGCGGCGATGATGGGAACACCGGGCGGCGCGAACGGCACGAGCGCGATGGCGATCGCGGCTCCGAGCGCGGCGACGACCACGGCCCGGCGGCTCGCGAGCTGCTGGACGAGCAGCGCCAGGAAGAGCGCCGGAAACGCCGCATCCAGGCCGAGCGCGGCGGGATCTCCGAGCGCCTCGCCGCCCAGGACCCCGATCACGGTCCCGACCAGCCAGGCCAGCCAGAGCACGATCCCGGCGCCGATGAGCCGATGCGCGTCGAAGCGACCCTCCCCATCTGCGGCAATGGCCCACGACTCGTCGACCACCAGTTGCGCCTGGATGAAGCGACGCAGTCGGCCGCCGGGCAGGAAGCCCGCGACGCTCACGCCGATCGGCAGATATCGGGCGTTGAGGAGCAGCGCGGCCGTGACGGCGGCGACCGGCTGTCCGCCGCCGGCGAGGACCGATGCCACCGCGAATTGCGCCGATCCGGCGAAGGTGGACGCGCTCATGGCGATCGCGGGCAGCGCACCCATACCTCCCGTCGAGACGGACAGGACGCCGAACGAGATCCCGAACAGTCCGACCGCAATTGCCAGCGGGACGGCCGTGATGGCGCCGCGACGCAGCTCGAATCGGATCGGTGGCGGCAAATTCATGGGGATCCGATGCTAGCGCCCGTGCCGGGGGTCGTCATCGGCGCATGGGTTAGCAGCCTTCTGAACCGATGCGACTACTGCGCCGACCACCACCTCGCTGGACTGCGTCGCCTCTGGCGCTGCGGAAACTTGCCGCAACGACTTCACATATCCCCCTTGGAGGCGCACAGTAGGCTTCCGTCGCCCGGTGCATGTCCGGGGACCCGAGCGATCCGACCGAATCCCAGCATGAGGATGCGCAAATGTCTCGTCGGTACACCCAGACACGAGGGCTGCACGTCAGCCTCGCCACGATGCTCATGGTGACCGCGGCGCTTCCCGCGAGCGCATCGGCCAGCCACGGTCATCCCAACCCCGCCTTTGCCTACGTCAACCTGACGGCGCCCGTCGCAGCGGCCGGTGGCCAGGTCGTGCCCTTGATCAACAGCGGACAGGACTTCGATGGGGTGACGTTCGAGGGCATCCCGGACGGCATCGGCATCGCACCGGTAGGAGACGGGAGCCAGGAAGTCGACCTGTACGTCGCGCACGAGCAGTCGCACGTGCCGTTCGGCGGCTTTGCCGACCTGGAGGACTCGTCGATCCTGCGCCTGCGACTCGATCTGGAGGCGCGGCAGGTGGTTGACATGACCGAGGTGCTGCCACCGAGCGCGGGCTTCATCCGCTTCTGCTCATCATTCATGGCCGGCCCGCGCGAGGGCTTTGCCGACTACACGTTCTTTGCCAACGAGGAGTCGAATGACTGGGTCACGGTTCCCGAGGGAGCGCCGTACGGTCCCGATCCGGCCATCGCGCCATATCGACAGGCAGGCTACAGCGTATTTCTGAACACCAGGACTGGGGCATACGACGAGCTCGAGAAGGCTGGACGCCACAATCACGAAAACCTGGTCGTCGTGCCGGGCGGCTGGCGCGATTTGGTGGCTCTCTCCGGTGATGACACCTTCGCCGCGCCATCGTCGCAGATGTACATGCTGACCAGTGAGAACGAGCGCGACCTCGTGCGCGACGACGGCCAGTTGTGGGCGTTCCAGGTCACCAGCAGTAACAGTGTCGCGGTCGATCCGTCCGATCCGTTCAACGACGCGAACGACTACCTGGAGATCGATCAGGGCGAAGTATTGGCCGGTCGCTTCATTCGCGTCCCGAACGCGATTGCACGCGGTCGGACGGACCTGCCGCCGCAGGCTGCGCTCGAGCAGTGGTCGAACGACAACAACGTCTTCCAATTCGTCCGGATCGAGGACATCGCCTACGATCCCGACGACCCGCGGACAGTCTATTTCACCGATACCGGCACCACGCGGCTGTCCGAGGATCCCGCCACCGGCCGACTTGTCCGGCTGAGCGCAGGTGGGACGAGCACCAACGGGCGGATCTTCAAGATGGTGCTCAACGCGAAGAATCCGCGTGTGGTCGATTCCCTGACGATCCACACTGATGCTCTCGCCATCCCGGCGGCGGAGGGCGGGCCGATGCGGAACCCGGATAACCTCGACGTGAGCGCCGCGAGCATCATGGTCCAGGAGGACGTCAACGACGCCAAGATCTGGCGCTACGACATGGCGGCCGGCACCTGGTCCCACGTTGCGTCGGTGACCCATCCCACCGCACCGTCGGCGGGTGAGTCGAGCGGCATCGTCGATGCGTCCGGGTGGCTTGGCGAGGGCTGGTGGGCGCTGGACGTGCAGTCGCACGTGAACCAGTACGTTGAGCCCGGCACGTTCATGTACACGCACCCATCGACGGGGATCACTGACACGTACCAGAAGCGACGGGAGGATGGTCAGCTGCTGCTGATGCAGATCCCCGGCAGCTGACGCACTGACAACCGGGTGGTGACGGCCAGCCGCTTCGCGCAGCCGGCCGTCACGCGCCAAATGCGCACGCATAGCCCGGAGCGCCGAGACTCTAGCCTCCGGCAGGTGAAGTTCAAGTTTGCAGGAAGTCGAGCAGCGCTCGGTTGAACTCCCCGGCGTGGGTTGCGTTGAAGCCGTGTGGCGCTCCCTCGATCACCACGAGGGTGCCGTTCTCGATGGCTTCAGCCGAGCGCTTGCCACTCACCTCGAACGGCACGATTCCGTCGGAGTCATCGTGGATGACCAGGTCGGGACGGAAAGCTTCGTCAGAATGCGCGGCCGGCCCACCGAACCCGATGGCGCCGAGCAGCCCGAACACGCCGGCGATCTCGCGAAGCCGTGGACCGGGTCGAGCTTCACGCGGGTGAAATCGCCGTCGTTGCTGCATCGGCTAGCATCCGTCGGTGAGCTGGATCGAGCGCATCCCGTATGACTCGGCGACCGGGCGGTTGCGGACGATCTACGACCGCATCAAAGGCCCGCACGGTGCGCTCGACAATATCCTGACCGCGCACAGCTTGCGGCCCCACACGCTCGAGGGTCACATGGCGCTCTACAAGAACGTGCTGCACCATTCCGGCAACCGCCTGCCGACATGGCTGCTCGAGACGATCGGCGTCTATGTCAGCCTGTTGAACGGATGCGATTACTGCGTTGATCATCACTTCGAGGGTCTTCGTCGCCTCCTCGCCGATGACGACCGCGCGTCCGCCATTCGCGCCTCCCTCGACGCGGATGCCCTGGACGCATTCGATCCACGCGAACGGGCAATGCTCGGCTACGCACGCCAGCTCACGCTGGAGCCTTCGTCCCTTGACGAGGCGGACCTCGTGCCGATGCGCGCCGCCGGGCTGGACGATGGTGAGATCCTGGAGGTCAACCAGGTGACGGCCTACTTCGCCTATGCCAACCGCACCGTGTTGGGCCTGGGCGTCACGACCGTCGGCGACGTCCTCGGCCTTGCACCCGCTGACACGGCTGACGATCAATGGCAGCACCGCTGACCGCGGATGCGCTCATGACCGGTGCGACATTCGAGCTCGTCGAGCGTTCCGCGCTGCAATTGGCTCGCACCATCCGTGATCGACACGTCACCGCCGTCGAAGTGATGCAGGCTCATCTCGACCGGATAGCGGAGCGCAACACGATCATCAACGCCGTCGTCGCCGTGGCCGATGACGCAATTGCACAGGCGACCGCGCGCGATCGCGATCTGGGCGAGGGGCGGCTCGCTGGCCCGTTCCATGGCGTCCCGTTCACCGTCAAGGACATCATCGAAACCGCCGACCTGCCCACCACGCTCGGCATGACGGAGTTCGCCGACAGGCAGCCAAGCAACGATGCAAGCATCGTGCGGCGCATGCGCGAAGCCGGTGGCATCCTCATCGGCAAGACCAACTGCCCGCCGGGTGGGAGTGGCGGCGAAACCGTCGGCGATCTTCACGGGCGCACGCATAACCCATATGACGTGGGACGCTCTCCGGCCGGAAGCAGCGGCGGCGAGGCGGCTGCGATCGCTTCCGGCATGTCTCCCTGCGGCCTGGGCAGCGACTCGGGCGGCAGCCTGCGGATGCCGGCTCATTTCTGCGGCATCGCCACCCTCAAGCCCACCGCCGGTCGCATCCCGGTCACCGGCGTGCTCGATGAGAATGGGTCCCTCGGACCGATGAGCGACCCCCGCACCCAACCCGGTCCGAGGGCGCGCAGGGTGGATGACCTTGTCGCGATGCTGGCCGTCCTGGCAGGACCAGATGGACGTGACGGCGGTGCGGTACCGGTGCCGCTCGGCGATCCGACGCGAGTGGGGCTGAACGGACTGCGGATCACGCTCCAGATTCAGGACGGGCCATTCTCCCCGGAGCCCGATGTCGAGCGTGCCGTGCGCGAGGCGGGGCGTGCATTGATGGAGGCGGGCGCGAACGTCACGGAGGGCGCTCCGCCGGCGGGCGGTCACGAGCTGACCGAGCGGGTGTGGGATTCGTACGGGGAGGCCGTATCCGCTTCCGAGGTCTACCGCATCTTGCGCGCTTGGGATCGCTATCGGTCCGCCATGCTCGAGTTTCTCGAGACCTGCGACCTGATCTTGAGTCCCGTGGCGCCCCATCCCGCGGTCGCTCCAGGTGCGCCCATCTCGTGGCGGTACACCACGCCCTATAGCCTCACGGGGTGGCCGTGCGCGGTCGTGCCCGCGGGGTCGTCGGGCGCACTGCCAGTCGGGGTCCAGGTTGTGGCCGGTCCCTGGCAGGATCACGTCGCGCTGGCGGCAGCGGCCCGAATCGAGAATGCGTTTGGTGGCTGGCGACGCCCCACGTGGCCGCCGCGCGCTTCTGAGATCAGTTGAGCCGACCGCCGGGCGTTACTCCGCCAGCATCGCCGAGAGGTCCCAGGCACGAAGACGGTCGCCTGCCATCCTGAACAGGATCCCTGGCTTCGAGCGCCTCTGGGCCGCGACCCGTGCCCCGTCGGCGTTTCCGAGATATCGGCCGCCGATGGCCGCTCGAATCGGTGTGACGTCGCAGTCGACCAACTCGTACTGGCCGCGCACCTCGACGCCTCGGAACGGGCGGACCGCCTCGAAGATGACAAGGGCACACCTGGGATCGCGAGCAAGCTGGCTCAGTTTCGGGTCGCCCTTGGCGATCACGACCTCGAACCAACCGTCGATCCAGCGGTACCAGACGGGAGAGACCGCCGCAGTGCCGTCCCTCCGATACGTCATCAGAACCGCCGGAGAAGGAGCCTCGAGGAGCGAACGAACGCCGCCAATCTCATCGTCGGTCACCGGACCGAGCCTACCATCCCACGTCGGCAATTGCTGGGCTATTGGCCCACGGCATGCTCGAGGCCGTTGCGACTCACCTCGAGTCCCCACACCGACTTCGCGTTCATCTTCAGCCTGTTCACGTTCGTGGGCGAGGCGCTGCTCATCATCTGGCTCATCGGGCGTGCGATCAAGGGATTCCCATCTGAATCGGAAAGCACCGGCGGACAGGTGACCGATTCAGCGCTAGCGCAGCCAGCCCCCGTGGCATCCTGAGCCGATGAACATCACGGCCGCCGCGGCGATCGCGTTCGCTATTGCCGCGGCGGGCGTCATCCGTTTCCAGATGGCGCTCGCGCTCGGCGTACCGTGGGGTTCCTACGCCATGGGCGGCGCGTTCCCCGGAAAATTCCCTCCTCGGATGCGAGTTGCGGCACTGGTTCAGGCCGTCCTGCTTGCCGGCACCGTCGCGATCGTCCTGTCGCGGGCCGGCCTGGTGCTACCGGCCTGGTCGGGGGTGGTTGGCTGGCTGATCTGGGGCGTCGTTGCGCTCGCGGTCATCGCCGCCATCCTCAACGCGATCACTCCCAGTGCGGGCGAGCGACGCATCTGGGTGCCGGTCGCACTGGTGATGCTCGTCAGCAGTCTTGTCGTTGCGCTCGCACCATGAACACATAGGCGATCCGAACCGCGTCAATCATGCCGATGTGGCGCGCGCCCGGTCTTCTCGGTTCGCCCAGCGCAGCACGCGGAGGCATCGGAGCGTGATCCATTGGCTCGGATTTCCCTCTGCCTCGCCGAAGTCGACAAGCGATGCGTCGTGGTACGCGTGGTCGAGCGGCCATCGGCCGTCCGCGTCGCGCTTCGACTCGAGGATGTCGAGGGCCTCGGTCATTCGTTCGTCTGGTCCTGGGCGCGCGACGCGGAAGTATTCGAGGACGCGCGGGAGCGTGTAGAACCAGGCGTCGGGGAACCCTGCGTACAGCCAGCGTTTCTGGCCGATCTCGCCGTCCGACAGCCGGTGGAGGAGGCGTCGCTCGAGCAGGTATTCCTCGGCGCGCTGCCGGGCCGCGGTCACGTCGCCATTCGCACCCGTCGAGCGCTCGAACTCCAGCAGCCCTTCGAGGACGTTGAGCGTCGTGTCGAACGAGCCGCGGGTCGAGCCGTTCTCCTGCTCGCAGTTCCAGCCTCCATCCGCCATCTGGTCGGTCAGCAGCCGGTCGACGATCGCGCGCACGTCTTGCCCGAAGTAGGTCCCGATCGCGACGGTGCGACCGTTGATGCATGGCTCGACCTCACCGTCGAAGAATCGCATCTTCTCGTCGTACTCCCACCGGGCGGCCTCGTGGACTGGTGCGATGGCCCGGCGCGCCTCCTCGCTCTTCGGGTCGAGGCCGAAGACGTACAGCAACTGCAGCGCGTGGGCCGTCGCGATCCAGAACGGGAACAGCGTGCCGCCGTTCCATCGGCCGTCGGCATCCTGGCTGGCCAGGATCTGCGCGCCCCAGCCGTCGCGTGCCACCCGGGCGCGCTCGGCGGCGACTTCGGCGGCGGGCGCGTCGGTGAGGTCGCGCAACACCTGCCAGCGGATGGCGGGATCTGAGTCGAGCAGCCAGTCGATCACGGTCATGCGCCCATCGTGCCTCAGACACACGACATCGCGTGACATACATCGCGCCGTGGACGCCGCCGGCCGCCCCGTTCTGGTTTGTTTGTCCGAGAGGGCCGTGTGGGATTCGAACCCACGACACGAGGATTAAAAGTCCCCTGCTCTAACCGCTGAGCTAACGGCCCACGTTTCGTGCTCAGTTAGAGCACATGATTCGAAAGAGGCTTGACCACAGCGCTGTTACAGCACATGATTCGGTGAGTTTTCCGACGACCAAACCCGCAGAATCTCCTGCTGTCAGATGCCATCGAAGACCGTTTCCCACGCTCACGCGAACCTCGATCTGGCCGATGCGGTCGGCTCCTTCACGCGCCATCTTAGAGCAGAGAATCTTGCCGCC
>JBBJNX010000389.1:0-2652 GCA_037721115.1 Candidatus Limnocylindria bacterium | reverse complement strand
GCTCCCGGAGCTGGCGCTGACCGGATACTTCCTCCAGGATCTCGTGCCGGAGGTCGCGATGCGTCGCGACGATCCTCGTCTTGCAGACCTCGGACGCACGCGGCCCGACATGCTCGTGGCGGTCGGATTCGTCGAAGAGACCGATGATCACCGCTACGCCAACAGTGCCGCCTTGCTGCGCGGAGGCGAGCTGGTCGGACTTCACCGCAAGGTCTATCTGCCCACCTACGGCCTGTTCGACGAGGGCCGCTTCACCCGTCCGGGTGAGCGGATCCGAACGCACGAGGTCGGCCCGCCCATCGGGCGCATCGGCCTTTCGGTTTGCGAGGACTTCTGGCACGCCAGCCTCCCCATGATCCAGGCGCTCGATGGCGCTTCGCTGCTGGTGAACCTCGCCGCCGGTCCGTCGCGGGCACCCGGCAGCGCGGCGGGCCTGGCCGCCATCGCTGGCTGGCACAAGATGCAGGACACGTACGCGCTGCTCGGGACGGTGCCGATCGCCTTCTGTAACCGCGTCGGCAACGAGGAGGGGCTCACCTTTTGGGGTGGCTCTCGCATCCTTGCCGCCGACGGCTCGACGGTCGTCGAAGCCCCCCTCTGGGATAAGGCACTCGTGGTAGGCACGATCGACACCGATGATCTGCGCATGCAGCGCTATGGCATGCCGCTTCTCGCCGATGAGCGCCTGGAGCTCACGCGGCGCGAGCTTGACCGCATCATCAGCGAGCGCGGCGGCCTGCCACCGGCGCCGGACGACGCGTGAGCGAGCAGCGCAACCTGCCGCCGCTGCCGGCCATTGAACCGGCGCAGGCGGTCGACGTGATTATCGGCTTCATCCGCGCCCAGATGGAGCAGACCGGCTTCCGGCGCGTCGTGCTTGGATTGTCGGGCGGCGTCGACTCTGCCGCGGTCGCCTTTTTGTGCGCACGCGCCGTGGGTCCCGATAATCTGCTGGCCGTGCGCATGCCCTATCGGACCTCGTCGGAAGCATCGGAGACCGATGCGCTGCGCGTGGTCACCGCGCTCGGTTGCAAGACTGAGCGGGTTGACATCACGCCGATGGTCCAGCCGATGCTGTCGTTGGTCGCTGATCCAGCCCAGACGGCGGGAGGCGACGAGCTCAACGTGCGGCGAGGCAACGTCATGGCGCGCCAGCGGATGATCGTCGTCTACGACCGCTCGGCGGCCTTTGACGCGCTCGTGGCCGGCACGAGCAACAAGACTGAGGCACTTCTCGGCTACGGCACCCTGCACGGCGACACGGCGGCAGCAATCGCGCCGATCGGCGATCTCTCCAAGACCCAGCTGCGGAGTGTCGCCGCCGATTTGGGTGTGCCGCGCGAGATCCTCGACAAGCCACCATCCGCAGACCTCTGGCCCGGTCAGACCGACGAGGGTGAGCTGGGCCGCACGTACGACCTGCTGGACCGCACCCTGTTCGCACTGGTGGATCGGCGCTGGACGATCGATCGCTGCGTGGCTGGTGGCCTGGACCGTGATCTGGTCGAATGGGTCTCGCGTCGCGTGGCCCAGATGGAGTTCAAGCGTCAGCAACCGCCGGTGGCCAAGCTTTCGCTGCGGACGCCCGGGATCGACCACCTCTATCCGCGCCGCCGGCCGGGCTCACGCCGGTAGGTTGCGGGGGGGGGGCAGGAGTCAGCGAGCCTTCAGCCTCCGGCGGCGACAACCAGGCACGCAAATGACGCGCCGATGTTCGAGTGATCTTGGATCTGGTAAGCCAGCGGTAATGGGCGGGTAATCGGCATCCAATAGGCTTGTCGTCAAGCGGCCGAACTCGCCCCCGGTGCGCTGTGGATGGAAGGAGCCATTGGATGAACAAGGTGATGCTCGTCGGCCGACTGACCCGAGACCCGGAGCTTCGGTCACTGCCGTCGGGCAAACATGTCGCCACCTTTTCGGTCGCGACGAATGAGTACCGCAGTGGAAACGGCGAGCGGACCGAATACCACCCCTGCGTCGCCTGGGATCGCCTGGCGGAGATCTGCGGTCAGTTCCTGTCGAAGGGACAACTCGTGGATGTCGAGGGCCGCCTTCAAACGCGGCAGTGGGATGATGACGCCGGAAAGAGACACTGGAAAACTGAGGTCGTTGTCGCCTCCCTGGAGATGCTCTCGGGTCGCTCCAAGAAGGAGTACGCCAAGGAGGCGGAGGCCGTGGCTGGTGCCCCGGACGCTCCGGCAGCGCTCGCCAGCAATGGTGCCGCGACGGATGCCCTTGAGGCGGTCGTCGCGATGTGACGCATCGGGCGGCGGGTCCATCCCCCGGCCCGTCGCCCGAGCCGCCCGGACTCCGCGTCTATACTTGCCGCCCGCGGCAGCCCACTTGGCGTTGGCGCGCGCATGCGAGGGACGGATGACGGCGGAGTACCCCTACAACGGACGCCTGAGCCGCTGGGAGGAGGTCGCTCCTGGTTTGGCCATCGTCGGCGTGCAGGCGCTTGAGGAGCCATTTCCATTCGCGCCGGGCCAGTACGCCACGCTCGGCCTGATGGGCCTGGAAAAGCTGATTCAGCGGCCGATGAGCATCTCCTCGTCGGCCGACGACCTGTCCGAGTACGAGTTCTTCATCCGCCTTGTTGAGAGCGGCGGCCTCACGCCGCTCCTCTGGCAGAGGTCGGTCGGCGATGCCATC
>JBBJNX010000388.1:0-2658 GCA_037721115.1 Candidatus Limnocylindria bacterium | reverse complement strand
ACGATCCTAGCGTTAGGCCGCGTGCATCTCAGGAGTCGGATTCGCGGGGCTCCTGTCGGCGCGAACCGGTCCGTCGCACCGACGATCGCCGGCGTGACCACCATCGCAGGAAGCGTGCGGGCGACGCCGTACAGGGCAACGAGCGGCGCGCCGCCCTCGTTGTACGCGTAGACGAGCAATGCGATGGATCCTGCGAGCTCGCCGGCCAGCGACGCGAACCAGCCGGCTTCGATGCGGCGACAGTCCGCCACACGGAGGACGTCTCTGATCGCTCCCATCAACGCGAGGTTACTTCCGCGCGTCCGTCCTGCGACGCTCGATATCGTCCTTGCCGTTGAGCACGTCAGTCAGGAATCCGATCGGACGGCGGCGCGGCAGGGTCGGCTCGTGGTCGGGGAGGAGAGCCGCGACCGCGGCGCGCATGCGGGCATCGAGGTCGGCTCGCGCCTCGCGGCCGCGGACGGCATCGGTCTGAAGCGGTGCGCCGAACCGGACGTCGATTCGGCGCCGGAACCATAGCTCGGTCGAACCCACGATGGCGCACGGCACGACCGGTACACCTGAGGAAGCGGCAAAGGCCGCCGCCCCCTCCTCGAAGTTCAGAAGGTCAGCCTCTCGGAAACCGACGCGCCCCTCGGCGAAGATGCCGAGCACGCCATCGGCCTCGAAGACGCGTCGCACCGCACGAACCGCACTGGTGAGGGTTGTTCGATCCGGGTCGTACGGGATGACGCCGCCGAAGAAGGCCATCACGCGATTCTTGAAGCCGCGGCTGAAGTCCGACTCCTTCGGACCGAACCAGGTGATCCGCGGCTCGAGCGGCATGACCGACAGGACCAGCAGTGGGTCGAAGCCGTTGTGGTGATTGGCGACCAGCTGAAACGGCGGCGACGGCCAATGGTCTGTCCCGCTGACGCGCACCTCGAACAGGGTTCGCAGGACCGTCCGATTGACCCACCACATGAGCCGATAGCGCGGCGTGACGGCGACGCTCAGCTCGCGCGGTCCGGTCCGCCTTGCGCGATTGAGTGGAACAGTCACGTATCCTCCTCGCGTCGACGGGGATCGACGCGCGTGAGCGCCAGGGCGGAGAGCGCAACGAAACCGGCGGCCACGCCCATCGCCACCCTCGGGCCAGCGGCGTCGCCGAATCCTGCCGCGACCAGGTCCTGGATAGGTCCGGCCACGATGATGAAGACCGGTCCGGCCATGGCGGTGCCGGCATTCAGGATCCCCATGTACCTGCCTGCGGTGTGCTTGGGAATCACGTCGGCCATGAGGGCCCAATCGGCGGACAGGAAGGTGCCCATCCCGATCCCGAACGGAATCCACGAGGCGATCGCCAGCTCCGGGGTCGGCGCCAACGCAACGCCCAACAGGCCGATGCCGGCGACCACTGCGGCGGCCCAGATCACCGGCCGGCGGCCGAAGCGGTCGGAGAGCCGACCGCCCGGGATGGCGGCGATCGCCGTCGAGACGCCCACGATGACGGTGGCCAGGAAAACGGTGGCATCCGCATCGGCGTCGCTCAAGCCGTGCGAGCGCCGGAAGTAGCCGACGGCGATCAGCGTCGCGTTGTAGGCGCCCAGGAAGAGCAGCCGCACGAGCAGCAGCCAGAGCACATCGCGTTGCTGGAGGATGTCGCGCCCCCACGCCGAGAGCGCGATCTGCCGCCACGAACGCGTGCGTTTGGGTGCCGCGCGACCCTCATCGACGGTGGCGATCAGCACGACCATGGTGATGACTTCGACCACGCCGAGCGCGAGGATCCCCAGCGGGACGTTGTCCAGGATCCCGCCCAGCGTGGCGATGCCGACGCCGGCGATGGTCCCCAGCGTGAGCATCAGTCCCATCAGGCCGCTGGCCGTGCCGACCTGCTGTGCAGGAACGAGATCCGGGACATATCCCTGGAATGGGCCCTGGGCGAAGTTCGAGCTGACCTGGAGCAGGAAGTAGAAGGCGACCAGCGACACGAAATCGTTGTTGAAGGCGATGCCTGCCAGGAACACCACGTCGAGCAGGCTGCCGATGACGATGTACGGCTTGCGGCGACCCCAGCGGGTCACCGTGTAGTCGCTGATGACCCCGATGGTCGGCTGGATGATGATCGGCGCGATTGCTCCGGCGATCATGATGATCGCCAGCAGCGTGCCCTGGGTGTCGCGGCTCAGGTCATCCAGACGGCCCGGGATGATCGTGATGTTCAGTCCGCCCCAGATCGTCTGGATGCCGAACCAGTAGATCGACAGCGTGACGAGCTGCGAGAGCGGCAGCCGCATGCGGGTGTGCTCGGGACCCGTGCTGGTCATCGGTCCATCCTGCACCGTTGGCTCGTCGTTGGCGAGCCTGTTTTCGGCTCGGACGCTAGGCTCATGGTTCCATGTCGAGCAACACGGCCGAGGACCGGCTTATTCTCCTGCGCCATCCGGACCTGCGCCGATATCTGGCGGCTCGGTTCCTGGTCGGCATGGCGACGCAGATTCAGACGGTGCGGACGGAACACGGCCCCGAGCACTCACCTGTTCAGCTCGCGCAAGCGCGGGATCGACACGCAGATGCATCAGGAACGATTCCTCTGCCTGACCTGCCAGGCCGGCAGCGCCACGATCGACCCGGACCAGGCGATTCCGGCCAGCGGGCGCTTTGCCGTGATCAACC
>JBBJNX010000387.1:0-2660 GCA_037721115.1 Candidatus Limnocylindria bacterium | reverse complement strand
TCGCCACGCGCCTGCGGATCGTGTTCACCAACCCCACCGCCCGGCTGGCCAACGGCGACCGGGCGCCTTTCTTTGACGCGGGTCAACGTGGCCCCGAATCGAGGGATACGGTCCGGCGATGCCCACCGACGACCTCCTGAGTGCGTCCGTGAGGGGGCACAAGGACTTCTCCCGACTTTGGGCCGGGCTTGCGATCAGCCAGTTCGGCTCGGCGATCGGGATGGTCGCGCTCCCAGTCGTGGCGGTCATCCTCCTGAAGGCGTCCACGTTCCAGGTGGCTGTGCTCGCAGCCACGACCTCCGTGACGATTGCCCTATTGGCATTTCCGATGGGCAATGTGGTCGAGCACCGACGCAAGCGGCCGGTGATGATCGGTGCCGACCTGCTGCGGTTCTCGTCGTTGATCACCGTGCCGATCGCTGGTCTTCTCGACGTCCTCACGTTCGCGCATCTGTGTGTGGCTGCGGCTCTGACGGCGCTTGGTCAGATTGCCTTCCAGTCGGCCTCACAGGCCCATTTGAAGGCGCTGGTGGGCCCCGATCGGATCGTGGATGCCACTGGCCGCCTCGAGTCGACGCAATGGTTGAATCTCACCGTCGGACCATCCCTGGGCGGGCTCCTAATTGGACTGCTAGGCGCACTCGGCACGCTCGTCGTGGACGCGGTGTCCTTCCTTGTCAGCGCCGGCGCCATCTACCGGCTCCGCGAGCCCGAACCCGAGCCCGTCGTCAGCCCAACGGGCACCTCCCGGCGAAAGGAACTACTCGCCGGGCTGTTGTTCGCTGCGCGCCACCCGACCCTGCGATGGGTACTGCCGAGCTGGCTGGCCTTCGCCGGCTCCGTCGCGATGGCGGCACCGGTCGCGATCGTGTTCTACCTGAGCGACCTCAACTTCAACGCCCTGCAGTACGGCCTCCTCCTGGGACTTCCCTCCCTGGGCGGCTTCATCGGAGCCCGGCTCGCCCGCCCGATGTCTGCGCGATTCGGTGTACTGCGGACACTGCGGCTGGCCAGCCTGGCCCGCGGACCATGGCAGTTCCTCATCCCACTCGCCGTACCCGGACCCGTCGGACTGGTGATGTGCCTCGTAGGCACTTTCGGCGTGCTCTTCTTCGCCGCCATGGCCAACACCACAATGGCCGGCTATCGAGCGATCATCACACCGGACCACCTGATGGTCCGCGTCTCTACGCTCTGGTCCTTCACCACCACCGTGGGACAGCCACTGTTCATCCTCGTGGGCGGACTGTTGGCAAGCCAAGTGGGCAACCGAGCGACGCTCTACGTCGCGGCCGCCTTGATGATCGCGTCGTCGCTATTGTTGCTGCCGGCGTCCATACCCTTCTCCGCCCGGCAACGGCCGCGACCAGAATCTGCGGACTGACCGCGAAGGCGTCACCTCCGTACCTGAACCAACGCTTCCCGTAAGGCGATGGTCAGATGAGACGCGGTTGCCGCGACTGCGACTACATCCTCAGGGACCGCGGACACTTATTCCTTGAGGAGTAGGTCGGCGGCGGCGAAGGCAGTACCCCAGGACAGCGTGACCCCCGAGCCACCGTGCCCGTAGTTGTGCACGCACCGCGCCGACCCGATCTGCTCGCGCTCCAGTCGGACCGTCGGTCGCGCTGGGCGCAGTCCGACCTGATGGCCGAGAACCCGCGCATTGCCGAGCCGTGGCTCGACCTCGATGCATCGCCGCAGGATGTCGTCAGCGATCTGGGGATCCGGCTCGGTGGACGTGTCGCTCGTACTCTGCGTTCCGCCGAGCACGACGTGATCGGGGTAGGGCCAATAGGCCGCCCAGGCAGGGGTAAAGGGAGCCTCGATAAAGAACTCGTCCAGCCCGGGGTTGCCCACGATGACGTGCTGGCCTCGGATCGGTATGAGCGAGTCGTCGCCGGTCAACTCGGCCGCACCTAGGCCGGCGCAGTTGACGATCAGCGGCACCCCGCCCGCCAACTCTGCCAGCGACGTGACCCGAGACAGGCTGATTGCTCCGCCCGCGGCGCTCAGGCGCTCGGTCAGATAGGTGAGGTAGACCGGCATGTCGACCAGCGGAAGCCTCGCCCAGGCCGCGCCGACGAAGCCGGACGGGATGTCCTCGACGCCGCACGGCGTCAGGTCGACCGGCGGGGGTAGCGGCTCTCGGCTGGCCAGCCGGCCGCGGAGCATCCGCACCCCGGTGCCCGGCACCCGCGCCAGCGCCGTGAACTCGGCGATCGAGGTTCTCTCCCGGCGCCCTGCCTCGCTGCGCTCCGGCGCCATCGCGGGCCCGATCATCGCCGAGGCAACCGCGGACGTGGTCTGGGTCGGCCCGAGTTCGGCGCGGACCTCGACCCGATGCCCACGCTCGGCGAGGCACACCGCGGTGCTCAACCCGATCACGCCAGCCCCGATCACGACGATTTCCGGTGCCCCCGTTGATGTCATCGCTTCATCGTCGCACCCGGATCCGATGGCGCGCAGCACCCCGCTCCACCGAGGCCGCGGCATCCGGCGCCGACATCAGTCGGTGTGAAGGAACTGGGCAGATGAGGAACGGTTCGCGCGCGCCGCCGGGCTTACGGCGCGGGCGAATTGCCCGATGATCATGCTCGTCTCGTAAGACACCCGGTTACCGGCGCTCTCACCGCGGCCCGCATGGGATCGTCTTGCGA
>JBBJNX010000386.1:0-2669 GCA_037721115.1 Candidatus Limnocylindria bacterium | reverse complement strand
AAAGTCGCGCATTGACGAGCCGCGCGCCGCGGGTCTATGCTCCGCTCATCCCGACCGGCTCCCGCGCTGCGGCAGCGATTCCGCGCGCATGCCCGCTCGGGCCACGCGACCCGGTGCCCTCGGTCTCCCGAGCGGAAGCCGCCGTACCGCCCCTCACCCACAGGTGACCCTACCAAGATGCCCGGACCCGGCCCCGACCAGCGCAATCAGAGCGCTCGCAATCGACGCCCACGTCGTCGCACCCAGTCGACCTATCGCGCACCCGTCTCCGAGTTCGACGAGCAGCAGGAGATCGAGGCCGCGCGCGAGCGGAACGACCTCGAGGTCAGTGACCTTCGCGAGATGAGCGTCACGGAACTCCGTGCCATCGGACGCGAACTCGAACTCGACAGCGCCACCGGCGACCGCAAGGACGACCTGGTCGATCGCATCCTGCAGCGCCAGACGGAGCGCGCCGGGCACGACTACGCCAGCGGCATCCTCGATATCGTCGACGAGGGCTTCGGCTTCATGCGCCGCCACGGCCTGCTGCCCAGCCCGGACGACGTGTACGTCAGCTCGAGCCAGGTGCGCCGCTTCGGCCTGCGCATCGGCGATCGCATCTCGGGTGCCGTCCGCTCGCCGCGCGAGGCGGAGAAGTACTGGGGCATGCTCCGGGTGGATGCGGTCAACGGCGTGGACACGGAGACGGCTCGTCGTCGACCGGTGTTCGGCGACCTGACTCCGGTCCATCCCGACGTCCTGATCAACCTTGAGACGGACCCGAAGAACCTGAGCCAGCGGTTGATCAACCTGGTCAACCCCATCGGCAAGGGCCAGCGCGCCCTGATCGTCAGCCCGCCCAAGGCAGGCAAGACGATGCTCCTCAAGCAGATCGCCAACGGCGTCAGCGCCAACTATCCGGACATCCTGCTGATGGTCGCCCTCATCGGCGAGCGGCCCGAGGAAGTCACGGACATGCGCCGCAGCGTCAAGGGCGAGGTCATCTCCTCCACCTTCGATGAGCCGACGGAGAACCACACCCACGTCGCGGAGATGGCCCTGGAGATCGCCAAGCGCCAGGTCGAGACCGGCCGAGACGTCGTCATCCTGCTCGACTCCATCACGCGTCTCGCCCGCGCCTACAACCTCGCCCTGCCGCCATCCGGCCGAACCCTGTCCGGTGGTCTGGACCCGATCGCCCTCTATCCGCCGAAGCGCTTCTTCGGCGCCGCCCGGAACATCGAGGAGGGCGGCTCGCTGACGATCATCGGAACGTGCCTGGTGGACACCGGCTCGCGCATGGACGACGTCATCTACGAGGAGTTCAAGGGCACCGGCAACTCGGAGCTCATCCTTGACCGCAAGCTGGCCGAGAAGCGGATTTTCCCGTCCATCGACGTGCAGCGCTCGGGCACCCGCCGCGAGGAGCTGCTGCTCGAGGAGGGCACCCTCAAGATGGTCTGGACGATGCGCCGGATGCTGTCGGCAGTCGGGGCGAACGAAGGCATCGAGATCCTGCTCAATCGCCTTTCAAAGACGCAATCGAACACCGATTTCCTGGCATCGCTGACGAAGAACCTGGACAGCTAGGGCAGCTGGATTCGGCGGTTGCCTCCGCCGCGATGACCGTGCTACGGTGGGCCCCGATGTCGTAATGCCCGGCTGATAGCCGGGATCTGGTCGCAGCGAGAGGCCCCAGCCTCGAGACCGCGACCCGGAACGGTCCGTTCCGCACCCCCAGCCCACGCGACCATTCGCGTCCGGACCGTTCCCGCGCCAGGAGACCGTATTGCTGAACGCTTCGGTCGGCGCGCAGCGCGTCCTTGCACGCGTGCGCCGACCCCCGAACGCTGATTCCGATCCGACCACTCGCGACCAGGCCACGTCCGTCCTGCCAAAAAGGCGCGCCCGTGCCCGGGCGTTGGTCCAGGCGACGAGGATCCAGGTCAATGTCGCTGCGGAATCGGCACACCTGCGGCCGCAGAGTCACCGACGCCGACCTCCCCAGGCCGTCCGGCTTCAGGCGCGTGGGATCCCTGGCGGCGCCTTGGGGCTCAGCGGTCGCTCGGGATCGCTCTGGCCGGGCTGCTCTTGATCGTTTCGGCGGTGAGTCTCGGCCCGACCGGGATCGCCGCGAGCGGTGACATCGGTGGGCCCACCGGCGACGCTCCGGCCCCTCGCCTGGTCATCGGTGGGGGATCGGGTTCGCGGGATGCCTCGGATCGGATGACCGCGACCGGCGATGTCCAGGCCGCCTATGCCCCCGCCCCCTCCAGTCGATCATTCGCGCAGACCAGGGTGCTCGCCACGCGCCAGAGCGTGCAGGGCCCGTTCCTGGTCGACGGCACGCTGCTCAAGCCGGTCGCCGTCGATACGACGGTGGGCGACGGTCGCGACCTCGTTCGCAGCTATGCCGTCAAGTCGGGAGACACGCTCGAAGGGATCGCCAGGCAGTTCGGTGTCTCGGTCATGTCAGTGTGGTGGGCCAACAAGCTCAAGTCGAAGGACGATCTGCGCGGCGGCCTGATCCTGCGGATCCCGCCGGTGAACGGCCTGATCGTCACGGTCGAGTCGAACGAGACGCTGTCGCGCATCGCTCGGACCTATGACGTCGATCAAGCGGAGATCCTCGCCGTCAACCGGCTCGATGACCCAAGCCTCGTCGTCGGCCAGGTCCTGATCATGCC
>JBBJNX010000385.1:0-2671 GCA_037721115.1 Candidatus Limnocylindria bacterium | reverse complement strand
TTCGAGCGCCACTGCTACCGGCCCGACCGTCTCGACCGGGTCATCGCGGTGTCCGCCGCGCTGCGCAACGAGCTCGTCGCGGCGTTCCCGGCGCTCCATGATCGCGTTCGCGTGATTCCCAACGGCACCGACACGGCCCGCTTCCGGCCGAACACGGGCGACCGGGCTGCCGTGCGTGAGCAGCTTGGCCTACTTCCGAATGGGCTCGTTGCGATCTTCGCGGGAGGTGACTGGCCACGCAAGGGACTGCACATCGCCATCGAGGCAATCGCCGAAGCGTCGGGATGGGAACTGCTGGTCATCGGCCGCGGCGACGCGGAGAAGCATCGCCGCCGGGCTGTCGACGCGGGCGTCGCAGGTCGCGTGCACTTCGCGGGCGCGGTCGGCGATCCTGAACGATATTTCGCCGCCGCTGATGTATTCGTTTTGCCCACTGCCTACGAGGGGTTCCCGCTCGTCTCTATAGAAGCGGCCGCCACGGGCCTGCCCCTCTTGATGACCCGCGAGGCCAACGCGGAGGCAGTGCTCACCGACGGCGTGTCAGGCTGCGTGCTGCCGCGGGAGGCCGCCACGTTCGCCAGAAGCCTATGCGAGCTTGGTGCCGATCCGGCGCGTCGGGCCAGGCTCGGCTCGGCGGCACGGACGGCAGCACTGGCGCTCGACTGGCGCGGCATCGTGGATCAGCACGAGGCGGTCTACCGCGAGATGCTTCACCGGGCGCGGAAGGCGTGACCCGGCGCGCGGGATCGACCACCGTCGGGCCGTCGGCTGCGCAGGACAACGGCACAACGGTCCTACGGGACACGAACGTACGCGGCGTCGCCCATCGGTGGATGGGATCGGAAGCGGCGCAGGCCCACCGAACGGACCGGCTCGCGAACGAATCCGAAGCCAGTCAGTTCCGCGTGCAATCCGGGGTCGACCTCCACCTCCTCGAGCAACAGTGCTCCTATTCTGCCTTCGCCGAGCAGGCGACGCGCGCCGCGCAGTGCCGTCGCTTCGTGGCCCTGAATGTCCATCTTCATGATGTCGATTCGGCCAATCCCCGCTTGCCCGCAGTAATCGTCGAGAGTGAGCGCTCGGACCTCGATCCCGTGATCGGCTAGGCGACCGGAGCCGGTGTCAGCGGCGAGATCGAGAGTAAGGAGAGCAGTCCCAGGCGTGTCCGTGACGGCTTCGGCGACGAGCTGGGCCGAAGCTGCATTGAGACCCCGGTTGCACTCCCAGCGCTCAACGTTGACGGAGTTCGGCTCGAAAGCAATGATGGTGGCATCCGGTCTCTTGCGCGCCACGGCGAACGTGATGAGGCCGACATTGGCGCCGACGTCGAAGAAGACGCCTCCCCGAGGCAATCGCCGAACGACGTGCTGGCTCACCTCGGCTTCGTGTCGGCGGACGAGGTAGGCGATGGCCTGTGTGCGATCGGCGAGGTCGAGACTCATCCGGGTCCCGTCCGCCATGCGCTGCACGCGGACGGTGGGGCCTGCCGGCCTCCGAGTGACTGCCCACCTGTGCGCCGCGCGGAACTGGCCCAAGCCGTCCGGTAGGGCCCCGAGTACCGTCGCGGCAAACCGTAGGATCTTCTCCTCGCTCGCTCGCATCGTTGCAGCCTAGGCGCTACTCGGGCGCCAAGCCCAGATGAAGCCATGATCATACCCGAATTCCTCACCCTGGGTCATGAACCCCACGGCCCTAAGCGCACTCACGGCAGCCGCGTGCGCAGGCTGCGTCGGAGCGCCGGCGTCGTGCCATTCCATCGCGATGGGGGCCTGCACGTCCGCCATTCGGGGGTCGGCCAGGATAGGCCACTCGCTGCCCTCGATATCGATCTTGATGAGGTCGACATCTCGCATCATGGGCAGCACGTCGATGCTCGTGACTTCAGTGGAACCAGTGTCCGAGACTTTCGTGTCAGCGTAATCGCCGATCTCGAGCATCAGGCTTCCCGCGCTCGTGCTCGCGGCAGCTCCCACGATCGCCCAGTCCTTCGATGCGTTCGCCGCTCGTGCCATGTGTAAGATTCTTAGGTTCCTCGGGTCGGGCTCGACGGATGTCACGCTTGCTTCGGGGAACTCGGTGAACGTGTCGAGCGCAAACAGACCAATGTTGCCGCCGAGATCGAGCACCCGGGGAGCTGTCGGCAGCCGACGATGCACCTCCGGGGGCGGCTCGTAGCCGCGCGGGCTGACGATGATCTCGTCGAAGATGTCCACGTCACGCGAGCGATGGCGTAGGACGACTATGACGTCGGTGCTGGCCAGTTCGTGTCGCGCGACCCTATCTCGTCTAGCGAGCGCCTGGTGCGCTGCAAACGACATCGAGCTGCTTAGCGTTGCCCGGCGCCGGAGCCCCCGTATGAGCTCTTGGCCCGGGCCGCTGTTGCTCAAGGCGCTGAGGCCCGGGACTGCGTTCCGTATCTCGCGAAGCACGTGGAGAACACTACGCCCGTTCGAGCGCAGCAGACGGCAGGATGCGGTGGTGACGCGCATGGGGACGAAACTGCTCCATCGAGCGGAGATGAGATCGCTGGCCACCCAGGTCACCCTGGGAGCCCCCGAAAAGCGGGTCTCCTGACGTTTCCGTTCCGTGGGTCGGTGAATGCTTTACCGCGGAAGTGGCGGGCAGAGTCCGGCGAGCGAGAGCATCGCCGGGGCGACCAGGGCGCCGGGGC
>JBBJNX010000384.1:0-2675 GCA_037721115.1 Candidatus Limnocylindria bacterium | reverse complement strand
GGCTACGCCATCGTGGCCGACGTCTTCGGAAGACGTCGCTGGGTACGTCTGGCGCTGGAGACCAAGATCGTGCTGGCGACATCCTCCGTGTTGCTCGTCGGCGGGGCACTGCTCATCGGCGCCATCGAATGGAGCAACCCTCAGACGCTGGGGGCCTATCCAGAGGCGTCTCGGCCGCTCAACGCACTCTTCGAGTCAGCCACTCTGAGAACGGCCGGCTTCAGCGTGCTGCCCACGGCCGGTCTTGAGGAAGCGAGCCTATTCTTGGCCATGGCTCTGATGTTCATCGGTGGCGCCTCGGGCTCCACGGCAGGTGGCATCAAGGTCAATACGTTCAGCATCTTGCTCATCGCCATCGTCTCCACGGTCCGGGGCGAGCCGTCGGCGACGGCCTTCGGACGTCGGGTCAAGCACGAGCTGGTCTATCGAGCGCTCTCCGTGGCCTTGATCGCGCTGGTGGCGCTCTTCCTGGTGGGTTTCCTGCTCACGCTGACCACGGACGTCGGCTTCGTGGACATCCTGTTCGAATCCGTCTCGGCGCTGGGCACGGTGGGCGCCTCGACAGGCATCACGCCCCAGACGGACGCGATCGCGCGGATCGTGCTCATCGGGGCCATGTTCGCCGGCCGCCTCGGGCCGCTCACGCTGGTCCTTGCACTGGCGGCTCGCTCCCGCCCCGTGTCGCAACGGCCGGCCGTGGAGTCGATCCGCATCGGTTGATCGTCCGCTACCGTGGCGGACCAGACACGAAAGAGGAGCGAGATGGGCGAACAGGTGATCGTGGTGGGACTGGGTCGCTTCGGAAGCGCCGTGGCGCGCGAGCTGGAGGCGCTGGGCCACGAGGTCCTGGCTGTCGACCACAACGAGCAAGTGGTCAACGACATCGCACCGGAGGTGACCCACGCGGTGCAACTGGATGCCACGGACGAGGCCGCGCTGCGGGCTGTCGGCGCGGGCGACTTCAACGCCGCCATCGTGAGCATCAGCAGCTCAGCTCAGGCGAGCATCTTCGCCACCATGGCACTCAAGGATCTGGGCGTTACCAACGTCATCGCCAAGGCTGGCAGCACGCTTCATGGCCGCATCCTGGCGCGGGTCGGCGCCGACCGAGTGGTCTTCCCCGAAAGCGAGATGGGCCAGCGCGTGGCGCACTCGTTCAACGTGCCCAACGTCATCGACTACCTGGATATCGCCCCCAATTTCGGCATCGAGACGGTCCGTCCGCCGGCGCACTTCGTGGGCCGGACGCTCCGGGAGATCGACCTGGTGGCCCGGCTCCAGCTGACGCCCATCGCGCTCCGTCGCGGCGACAGCGTGACCGTCAACCCGCACCTCGAGGAGCGCATCCGCGAGGGTGACGAACTGGTGCTCATCGGCCGGGACGACCAGCTGGGGCAGCTGCGCGACTGAGCCCACCAGCGGCTGTCTGACGTATGGTGTCGCGGTGAGCGTCCCACCGCGCATCGTTTCGATGGTGCTGGTGACGCCGGATGGCCAGCTGCTCGGCCGGCTCGCTCCCTTCGCGGTTGCGAGCCCGTGGTGGCCCGACGTCGAACCGATCGTGCGCCACGTCCATGATCGACTCGGCCTGTCGGTGACCATCTTGCGCATGCTCGAGGCGGAGACTCATCGGACGGCGGGCGGTCACGTGACCTACGTGGCGGAGACGGCGCAGCCCGTGGTGGTCGAACCGTGGACCGGAGACCTGGATGATCACCCGCTGCGCCAGACGTGGGCACGACCCGGTGGTCCGGCGGCCGACCTGAAGTGGGCCGCCGCCGTCCTGAAGCGAGCAGGCCCTGCACCTCGAGGGTCCGCCACGGCAGATGAAGAGCTGGAACCTCTCAAGCCTGTGGCGTTTGCCCATCACCGGCGGGCAGGCCTGGCTGAAGGTCGTGCCGCCGTTCCTGGCCCACGAGGGATCGCTGCTGACGCGCCTAGCGGAGGTGGCAGGCCACGCCGTGCCACGCCTGCTCGGTCGCGACGAGGCTCGCTCCCTCATGGCCGATGTCCCTGGCGAGGACCTGTTCGAGGCGTCAGGCTCGATGCTGCTGCGGATGGTGACGCTGCTGGTCGATCTGCAGCGTGCCTGGTTGGGGCGGGTCGAGGAGCTGGTGGAGCTGGGTCTGCCCGACTGGCGCGCACCGACGCTGACTGAGGCCATCGCCCGGGTCGTGGAGCGGACAGCCCCGGAGCTGGGTGTGGGCGAGCGCCGGACCCTGGGAGGTTTCGTAGAGGGTCTGGACGCGCGCTTCGAGGCCATCGCGGAGTGCGCCTTGCCCGATACGCTCGTCCACGGCGACTTTCACCCCGGTAATCTGCGGAGTGACGGTACCAGCCTCGTCCTCCTGGACTGGGGGGACAGCGGGGTCGGTCATCCCTTGCTCGATCGGGCCGCGTTCCTCGACCGGATCCCCGCCGAGGCCGTGGCCTCGGCGGCGGGTCATTGGGACCGTGCCTGGCGCGAGGCGATACCGGGCTGTGACCCAAGCCGCGCGGCGGGCCTGCGACACGCACGGGGCAGTGTTGATTTTAGATGAAGTGCAGACCGGACTGGGACGAACCGGAACGATGTTCGCCTGCGAGCAGTGGAATGTCGTGCCGGACATGATGACACTCGCCAAAGCGCTGGGCGGCGGTGTCGTGCCGATTGGCGCGACAGTCGCGACGGCAGA
>JBBJNX010000383.1:0-2678 GCA_037721115.1 Candidatus Limnocylindria bacterium | reverse complement strand
GCTCCTTGCGACCGTCCTCACGCGCGCCGACCACGACCAGCAGGCAGCTGTTCTCCGGCTCCAGCCCAGCGCCGAGGTAGATGCCGTCGCTCCAGATATAGGCGTACCTGGCGCTCAGCGGTCGGACGCGCCAGGCGGCGTACTCGGCTGCCCACTCCTCCTTGAGCCTGAGGATGGTCGAGCTCGACAGGGTGGCGTACTCGCCCAGCAGCTCGCGGAAGGCGGGCTCGAAGTCACCCGAGCTCAGACCCTCCAAGTAGAGCCGCGCGAACAGGCGCTGCGTCTCGGCCGACAGCATCCGGCGGCGGGGGAGGATGGCGCTGTGGAAGGGCGGCTCGTCGTCGGGCAGGTCGCGGATGCGCGGCGCGCGGACCTCGACCGGCCAGGTGCCGATGGCCACCGCGCGCGGCCGGCCATAGCCGTTGCGGTAGCCGTGCTCGGCCAGCATGCGGCGTTCGTATCGGGGACGGCCCAGGAACTCGTCGACCTCGACCGCCAGGGCCTGCTCGAGCATGCGACGCGCGCCTTCGCGGGCCAGCTCCTCGATGGTGTGGTTGACGATCGTCGCAGGCGGCTCGCTGGGTTCCGGCTCGGGTACCGGCGGCTCGACGGGAGCGACGGCGTGCTGCTCAGCGGCCCCGTCGATGGGCTGCTCAGGTGGTGCGATCGGGGTCAGGGCATGGTAGGTTTCCATCGCGGCGTGCTCCTTCTATGGCCTAGAACCTTCGGGAGGGTACGCCGCCTTCCCATGCCCGGGAGCGTCAGGAGCGCGGCGCTATTTACACACCTGGCGACGATAGCTCGGTGGCCGCAGCACTAAAAGACCAGCATTGATGACACGTCTGCGACGGTCGGGCGAGGCGGTTCTTGCCGAACTGCCCCATGATGTGTCCATGCCGCTGTACCTGGATCGACATGAGCTCGCGAGCGCCACGGCGACCGATGTGGCCGCCGCTCATGTGAAGGACCTGGACGTTCAAGACCGCTTTGGCGTGCGGTACCTGACGTACTGGTTCGACTACGACCGCGGGAGGGCCTTCTGTCTCGCGGACGGGCCTAACCGCCAAGCGGTGGAGGATGTGCACAGGACATCCCACGGGATGGTTGCAGCTGACGTCATCGAGGTCGACGGGCGGTAGCGTCGAGCGCTTCCTCGGCCCGATCACCGATCGTGCCCCTGGCGAGGCGTACGTAGAGACCGCGTTCCGCGCAATCCTTTTCACCGACATCGAAGGTTCCACCGATCTGACGCAACGCCTCGGCGACCGTGCGGCCATGGAGCTAGTGCGGGGCGCATGACCGCGTGGTGCGACACTCGCTCAGCGCCCACGGCGGCACCGAGGTGAAACACACAGGTGACGGCATCATGGCGACCTTCGCGTCGGTGGCTGGAGCCGTCGCCGCCGCCATCGATATGCAGGGCAGCCTCGCCCAGCGCAATGCCTCGACCGACGCATCGCTTCGCGTACGTATCGGCCTATCGGCTGGGGAACCGGTCACCGAGAACGATGACCTCTTCGGGGCCGCCGTGCAGCTCGCCGCCCGGCTATGCCAGCGGGCTTCGCCTGGCTCGGTGCTCGTCTCGAGCGCGGTCCGCGACCTCGCCCTCGGCAAAGGGTTCTCCTTCGAGAAGAGCGGTACTCTGCGGCTGAAGGGGTTCCCGGAGGCAATCCGCGTGTTCGCGGTGGTGTGGTAGGAAACGCCAGGCCCGCTCCAACTCTGGCTGGCGGCATCGTCACGTTGAAGCCAACGCGACTCAGGACGCTCCGCCTACGATAATCTGGCGGAGCGATAGGAACTGACCGCAGATTTCGGCCAGGCGATCCCAGGCGACACAGGGATGGTATTCGGTCCGCTCGCCATTTCCACCGCGGTACTCGTTGGTCGCGACCGAAAGGTGTCTACGAGCTTGCGTTCCTACCGGCGTCCATCCAACCGGTTAGGTGGTGCGGGAGCGCTGTGGCACAATGCCGGTCGAGTTATCCGCTCTGTTTGAGCGTGAAGCGCGCGCCGGTAGCTCAGTGGATCAGAGCAGCTGACTTCGGACTGCGTCCGATGAGCCTGACGGTCCCATCAGTCCGGAACAGGCCATTCACCACGGAGTCGTACCCGCAGTTCGAACGAAGCGTCCCTTCGAGGTTCGTGTAGCGGGCCACGGTGTGAAAGATGTCGCGAAACAGAATGTTGCCGTGGCGATCTTCTGTGATGAACACGCCGGTGATCGTGCCGGAGATGTCTTCGACGAGGACGGGAAATCCGCAGAACTCGGCTTCAAGGGTGAAGTCTGCGGAGCCGAGACGAACGCTCTCGCGGACACGCCGTTCATCGATGGGCGTCTGGGCAGCAACCGGGGCGGCCAGCGCGATCAGGAACGTGGAGGCCAAAAGGACCGATACAACGCGACTCATGGAAAGGGCACCTCGCGATTACATCGGGTCGGTTTCGCCAGTGGCTCAGCGCGTCCCCCGGCGGCCATGAATCTGGGCCCGCGCGTCGTCGCCTCCCGATCGCCGGGATAGTCTGGTGGCTGTCAACGGCTATCGACACATCCGGACACGAGCCTCCGTACCATGACACCGTCATGCAACGATCGTCATTCGCAATCCAGCGCCTCGCGACGCCTGCCGTGGTGGTGGGGCTGCTCGGCCTGTTGGCGGCGCTGGTCGCGGCGTCCTTCC
>JBBJNX010000382.1:0-2681 GCA_037721115.1 Candidatus Limnocylindria bacterium | reverse complement strand
GTCGCCGGACCGACGTCTGCTCACCGCCGGGCTTATCGGTCTCGTCAGCGCGGCCGCCTTCGAGGGCATGGCCGTCCCGACCGTTCTGCCGGCGATGGTGGCCGATCTGGGCGGCCTGGATCTGTACGGCTGGGCCTTCAGCGCGTTCTGGCTGACGAACATCATCGGCATCACGCTGGCCGGCTCCGACGCCGATCGGCGGGGACCGGGTCGCGCATTCGCGGTCGGCGTGATCCTGTTTGCCGCGGGGATGGTCGTCTCGGGGATCGCGAACGAGATGTCGGTGGTGATTGCCGGCCGTGCCATCCAGGGGTTTGGCTCCGGAGCCATCGGTTCGGTCGTCTATGCCGCGATCGCGCGCGCCTATCCCGCATCCGTCACGCCGCGCATGATCGCGCTCGTGTCGAGTGCCTGGGTGGTTCCCGGACTGATTGGTCCGGCGGTGGCCGGATGGGTGACCGATACGTTCGACTGGCGCTGGGTCATCCTGGGAATGGTTCCCCCCGTGCTGGTGATGGGATTGGCCGTCTATCCACAGCTGGCTCGCCTGGCAGCTGCTCAACGCACGGCAGTCCCGATGCGCGGCGACACGCGGCGCGCCTTCGACGCCCTACGGCTGGCGATCGGTTCCACGCTCCTGCTGGCGGCGCTCACGATCGGGCCGGTGCGTGTCGAGCTGTCCGGGCTGGTGCTCGGTATCGACCGATGGTTGATGGCACTTGCGCTGGCCCTCGCCGGAGCCTGGCTGGCGATCGGTGCGGTGCGTCACCTGTTGCCACCAGGCACGCTCAGCCTGCGGCGGGGCCGACCGGCCGTCGTGGCCGTCGTGTTCATCATCGCGTTCGCGTTCTTCGGGACGGAGGCGTTCGTGCCGTTGACGGTGGTCGACGTGCGTGGCGGCAGCGTCACCATGGGCGGGCTGGCCCTTTCCGCGGCGGCGATCACCTGGACCACCGGATCATGGGTGCAGGCCCGCGCCGCGGCCGTTGGGGTGCGCCGCACCCTGGTGACGATCGGGGCGGGCCTCATCGGCGCTGGAATCATGATCACCGCGCTCGTGCTGGTCCCGCAGATGCCGATTGTGACGGCCGCGGTGGGTTGGGCGGTCGCCGGGCTGGGGATGGGCCTCGCGTACTCGATGCTGGCGCTCATGGTGCTGGAAACGGCGGCGCCCGGCGAGGAAGGGTTCAGCTCATCTGCGCTTCAGTTGATGTTCACGCTGGGAACGGCACTGGGCGCCGGTGTCGGCGGGGCCGTTGTGGCCGTGGCAGATGCAGGTGCCATTTCGCTGCCGTCGGCGATCGGCATCATCCACGCCGTCATGGTCGTCGTGGCAGCTGTGGCGGTCGCCGTGTCGCTGCGCGTCCCTCACGGGCCGTCGAACGATCCCGACCGATCGCGCTTGTCGACCGGCGCTGCGACGGTGCCCATGGAGCATCTCTGAGTCCGCCTCCATCTGCCGACCATGATCGAGGGCTTCCTCCTACAATCATGCGCCAGCACCGTTCAAGGAGCGCTGATGCCCGTCAAGGTCAGCGTCATCGTGCCCGTCTACAACCCGGGCACCTACATCGACGAGTGCATCGCTTCCATCCTGCGCCAGTCGTTGCCCGTGGACGAATACGAGGCCATCTTCGTCGACGATGGGTCGACCGACGGTACCGGTGCGCGGCTCGATGCCCTGGCCGCGCAGCACGCCAACATCACGGCGATCCATATCCCCAACTCCGGTTGGCCGGGCCGCCCGCGCAACGTGGGCATCGACGCCGCGGTGGGCAGGTACGTCTACTTCGTCGACAACGACGACTGGATCGGCGACGAGGCCCTCGAGCGACTGGACGAGCGCGCCGAACGCAACGACGCCGATGTGGTGGTGGGCAAGGAGGTCGGACACGGCAAGGGCGTCCCCCGGCCGCTGTTCCGCCGAAACGTCGACGACGCGACGTTGACGGGCACGCCGCTCCTCGATCTGCTCACGCCGCATAAGCTGTTCCGCCGTTCGTTCCTCGACGAGCACGGCATTCGGTTTCCCGAAGGCCCTCGTCGCCTCGAGGACCACGTCTTCGTGATGAAGGCCTTCTTTTCCGCGCGCCGCATCTCGATCCTGGCCGACTACCCCTGCTACCACTGGCTCCTTCGCGAAGACGCCAGCAATGCGACCGATCGCTACGCCGAGCCGGTCGCGTATTACCAGAACGTGCGCGAGGTCCTGGACGTCGTCGACGAGTACACCGAGCCGGGTCCAGCACGCGACCGCTTCTACGCGCATTGGTATCGCGGCAAGGGTCTGCATCGCCTGCGCGGCGGGGGCTGGGCCGAAGGCCCTGACGAATACGAGCTCGAGGTATTCTCCGAGGTCCGCCGCCTCGCCCTGGAGCGGTTCGGACCGGGCGTGGCACAGGGGCTTGCCGCCAGATTCCGGGTGATCTCGCGCTCCGTGCTGGCGGATCGGCCGGACCTTGTGAGCGTGCAGGCACGCATCGAGCTCGGCATGCGGGTCGAGGTGGCGCTCATCTCCATCGACTGCGTGGACACCAGGTTGCGGCTCTCCCTATCCGCCACGCTCACCTACGCGGACGACACGCCGATCAAATTGGCGCGACGAAGCGGGAGGATCTACTGGCAGCTTCCCGCCCCGCTGGCCGGTGACTCCGCGATCCTGGATGAGGATCTCGACGTTA
>JBBJNX010000381.1:0-2681 GCA_037721115.1 Candidatus Limnocylindria bacterium | reverse complement strand
CGGGCACCAGGGAGCGCGAGCGGTCCGGAACAGGACATCGGCGCGCTCGACGCCGCCCGGCGCCAGCTCGCTGATCCGGGCCGCGGCCGCCAGCTGCGCGAAGCTGAAGGCGCCAAGGTAGGCTGCCGCCACGTCGGTCACGTCGCACGCGATGTCCGGAGGTTCGGTGGTGGGCTCGACCATTGGGACGCCGGCTTCGACGGTCAGTGACCATCTACCGTCATTCCACGGACAGAACTCGTCAGCGACCTCGAGGATCAGGCGCCCGTCGCCACGGTAGCGGCGTGCGGCCAGGGCGGAGGAAATATCCACGATCCGCAGCCAGAGGGCGTCGCCCATGGTCATCTCGAGCTTTCTCGGCTCGGCGATGGCCAGAAGGATGGGGTCGTCGACCGCAACGTTCCACGTCTCCACGCGAGACATGAGGTCAATATCGAGCAGGAAGCGCCATAGATCCAGGTGCGCCGCCGGCGTCGTCGCCATGAAATCGAGGACCGAGACCTCGTTGACGTCACCCTCGCGGACCGCGTAGCGGGCGTAGCCATCGATCGTCCCGCCGACGTCGTGGAGCACGTGGAACGGCGCACCGCGACCGCGGCGCCACTTCTCCGGAAAGTAGAAGACCTCCGCATTCCAGAATTCGCGCGTGTGGGTGAAGAAGCCCGTGCGGGTGGGTCGCACGGCATCGTAGACCGGCGGGAAAGCGAGCCGCGCCTCGGCCTCATCGACCAGTCGGATTTGGCCGCTGAACGTGTGCGGCCGGCGGAAGGCATTGCGGTGGCGGTCGATCTTCAGGCTTGCCTTGAGCGACGCAAGCCCGTATCCGAAACGCTGGTAGATGCTGCCCTCGGAGGCCCACAGAACGGCCAACGGCTCGCCGCGCCGATGCACATCGTCAAGCTGGAGCCGCATCATCTGGCGGAGCGCTCCCCTGCGCCGATGCGTCGGGTGCACGCCGACGGTCGTCACGCCGGCAACCGGCAGAATACCGCCCGGCACCGTCAACCCGAAGCTGATCGCCGCCGCATTCCCGACGATCCGGTCGCCGTCATACGCCGCGATGGCGCGGTCGAACTCGAGAACCGATTCCCAGATGGGCGCGGCCTCGTCGCTCGTGTGTTCAGCAAAGCCGATCCCGATCGAGTCGAGGTACGCGCGACGGTCGCCTTCGAACGATCTGACGTTGATTTCCACTGCCTGATTATGGCGCGAGTCGTGCTCTATCATCCGCCGGATGTTCCCCATCGGCGACGAAAACGAGCGCGGTCACGGTCCGGCCTTCGTGAGCCTGGCCTTCATCGGTCTCAACATCGCCGTCTTCCTGCTCCTCCAGGGCGCCGGAGGACCAAGTGGAGAGGACTTCACCTACGGGTATAGCGCGGTCCCCTTCGAGATCACCAACGGCACCGATCTCGTCGGGGCGGAGGAGATCACGGTCGACGGGACGCCGGTGCCGATTCCGCAGGAGCCCGGCCCGACGCCGATCTGGCTCACGCTCCTGTCGAGCATGTTCATGCACGGGGGATGGCTGCATATCGGCGGCAACCTGCTGTTCCTGTGGATCTTCGGCGACAACGTCGAGCATCGGATCGGGCACCTCCCGTACCTCGCCTTCTACCTGGTCGCGGGGGTGATCGCCAGCTTCGCCCAGATCCTGATCGATCCCGGCTCGATCATCCCGACCCTCGGCGCGTCCGGTGCGATCTCCGGCGTGCTGGGCGCCTACCTCGTCATGTTCCCGACCAACCGGATCACGATCCTCATGCTCCGCTTCCCGATGAAGGTCCCGGCGATCATCGCCATCGGCCTGTGGGCTGCGTTCCAGTTCATCAATGGGATCGGCGCATTCGCCGTCACCGAGCAGACCGGTGGGGGCGTCGCGTATATGGCCCACATCGGGGGCTTCGTGGCCGGCGTGGTGGCTGGCATCGCGTTCCGGGTGATCTTCCGCGACCCACGCAGACCACGGGGCGCACCGGCATCGGCCTACGGATGAGCGCCGCCGACGAGGCGGCCGGGTTATTCGGACCAGGGTCAGTCTCGTGGCGCGTCGATCGCGAGCTCGTTGTTCTGGCCGGCGGCTCGTGCGCGCTCCTCATGCAGGCTGCCCATCCGGCCGTCGCAGCCGGGGTGGTCGAGCACTCCACCTACGCGACCGATCCGCTTGGCCGCCTGCTGCGGACACTCGAGAGCAGCTTCGACGTGGTCTTCGGCAGCCGATCCACCGCAAAGGCAGCGATCCGGCGCGTCAATTCCATCCATCGCTCCGTGCGCGGCCGGATGCCCGGCGGCACGACCGCGTACAGCGCGCGCGATCCCGAGGCGCTGCTATGGGTGCATGCCACCCTTGTGGACACAGCGCTGCGGGTCTACGGGCGGTTCGTCGCCCCGTTGTCGGAGGCGGATGAGCAGGCGTACCACCGTGAGTCCGGCCGCGTCGCGATGATGCTCGGGGTGCCGGAGACGTTGCTCCCGCCGACGATCGGCTCGCTCCGCGCATGGATGGCCGATCGCATCGCGGATGACACGATCCACGTGACGCCCCAGGCACGACGCATTGCGCAAACCGTGCTCAACCCGATCGCCTATGTTCCGCGGGTTGCCTGGGATGCGGCGCATCTCATCTCGCTGTCGACGCTGCCGCCCTCGCTGCGCGGGCAGTACGGAATTGCATGGTCGGC
>JBBJNX010000380.1:0-2682 GCA_037721115.1 Candidatus Limnocylindria bacterium | reverse complement strand
AATACTGCCACTCGACCGGCACAGGGTGGCCAAGGTCGAATCCCGTCCCCGTCCCCCCGAATTCGAACTGGTACCCCTCCCCGCACTCGGTGATGTTCTTCTTGAGGTCCTCGATGAGCCTGGCGTTGACCTCCTGAAGGGCCGCCCTGGACCAGGCGGTCGCCGGTCCGACCACGAACGAGAGCCACTTCACCTGTTTCGACAGGAGCGCGGATGCGGTCTGGTTGAGCTTGGCGATGAACATGACTGCTGTGTTGGCCTTGACCTCCTGGCGGACGGATTCGATCTGCTCGAGAATCCGGTCGCGGTAGCCAGGATCGTCGCGGTACGCCCGCTTGGTGATCGGGTTGGTCGGGTTGCGGGCGCATTCCTCAAGCGCGTTCAGTTGGCGCTGGAGCTCGTCGTGCTCGGCGCCCATGGCCAGCGCGTCCTTCATCGCCAGCCCGGCCTTGATCTGCTTGTAGAGGGTGTCGAGCGCCCCGGTCGTACCGAGCTGCCTATCCAGGAACTTGAGGAACTCTGCGGCCCTGCCGTCCTGAAGCTTGGTGACGAACGCCTTGACGACCACGCCAACCCCGTCCGACGCGGCCACGGGGCCGCTCATCGCGAGCGGGCCGGCGACCGCCAGTCGGGTGTCCGCGCCTGCCGTGCAGAGCACCGCGAGCGGGCCCTGCGGGCTGATCAGCACCGCGTCATCGCCGACGCCGTCGATCGTCACTGCTCCTTCGCCATTCTTGGCCGCATCGAAGGTGGCCACGGCGCCTTCGGCGGTGACTACGGACATGGCGTACACGGGAGTAGCATCCGCGCCGTTGTAGATACAGCCGCCGCCGATGCCGGTGGCATCGGTGCTGACCGCATCGGTGACCTCGACGTCAATGGCGGCGACAACCTCGTCCACCGTGTTCAGGCACCAGTCGGTTCCGCCACCGGTCCCGCCGTTGTCCGCCGGCTCGGAGCTGACCGCCGAATCACTTGCGGCCGCAGACGCGGCTGCAGAGGCCGGCGTATCGGTTCGTGCTGTCGCCGTGGCTGCCGGGGCTCCCGACGAGCAGGCGGCCAGCGTCACTAAGCCGATGCCGGCGACGATGTTCAGGATCGGGCGGTTGCGTGTGTCGGAGAAGAGGGTCATGCGTCGGTACCTCCTGGAGGGGTGGAATGGGTTGATTTGAGTGCGATGTTGGTCGGCGGCGCCCCGACATACAGGCGTGCATCGGTCACCTGGCTATCGGTCACCTCGCACATGACCAGAAGATCCAGCCGATGGTGGCGACCGTCGACATCGAGATCGACGGTCCAGGTGGCAGCGGCACGGCCCACGTCGACCACGAGCGCCGTGCGCTCGGATGGCGCGGCGAGCCCGCGCTGCAGATCGGCGACGAAGGTATCGATCGCATCGAGGGTCGTCCGGATGAGCTTGCCGTTCGTCATGCGCCGATGGTGCCCGCCGGATCGGTGGTGGTGACCGTGCAGATGCGCCAATTCTCCGCGAGGGTGCACCTACAATGCGGCCGTGCTCATAGGCCGACAGGCAGAAATCGAGCGTTTCACGGCCCTGATGCGCGAGGACCGCCCGGTGGTCGTGATGGGGGAGCCGGGTATCGGCAAGACCAAGCTGCTCGGCTCCGCGCTGGCCGCGGACGGGCGCCGGTCATTTGTGGGCGGTGCGCTCGCCATGCTCAGCTGGATGGAATACGTGCCCCTGGCGCGAGCGCTGGGCGCCCGCCGATTGAGCGGAGATCCTGCGGCTGTGGCGCAGCTGGTACGGACGACGATCGGCGACACCGGCATCATTGCCCTCGACGACCTGCAATGGGCCGATGAGGCAACGTTGGAGGTCGTCGCCCTGCTCGCGGACTCAACTCCGATCGCGGCGACGTTGCGCTCCGGCGCTCCGGTCAGTGAGGAGCTCCGCGCGCGGCTCGTTGTTCTCGGGTTCGCTGTGATCGAGCTTGCACCCCTGCCTGATGAGGAGGCGACGGCGCTCGTGGTGGGGATGCGGGCGGACCTCAGCGAGGTCGCCGTCAGGCGAGTGGTTCGGCGATGCGACGGGGTTCCCCTGTTGCTGACCCAGCTTGCCGGGCCGGAGGGCGAGGCCTCGGAGAGCCTGCGCATCGCACTGGCATCACGTCTCCGTGGTCTCGATCCCGAATCGGTCGCACTCTTTCACCTGCTCGCGCTCATTGGAAGGCCGATTCCGGCCATCCCGAGCGAGCTGGCGGTGCTCATGCCGCTTGAGCGGGCCGGCCTGGTGCACGTTCGCGACCGAACGGTGGAAATCGTCCATGCAGTCCTCGCAGAGCTTGCGCTGGAGCAGCTGACGGAGAACGGCCGCCGAGAGCTGCATCTGCGCGCGGCGAAGCGGCTCCGCGATCCGGGGGAGGCCGCCCGCCACTTCGAGGCTGCGGGCGACCGGGACCGCGCGCGCGGCCTGGCACTGCGCGCGGCCGAGGCCGCTGAGGACCGGGCCACCGAGGCCGCGTCGCATCTTGCGCTCGCCGCGCGCTGCTCTATCAGTGGCGACGCGGATGAGCTCCGCCTGCGCGCGGCGGTGAGCCTCATGGTCGCGCTGCGACATGAGGAAGCCGACCGGCTCCTGGATGAGGTCGAGGGGACCGATGCTGCGACGCAGGCGCGCGTTTCCCTGATTCGTTCCCGAACGTCCTGGTACCGCGCCGATGA
>JBBJNX010000039.1:0-10338 GCA_037721115.1 Candidatus Limnocylindria bacterium | reverse complement strand
GGCCGACGGTTCCGAGCGACACCCGATGCCGCTCGATATCGAGGGCCGCGACCCGGTCCTCATGGGCCGCCTTCGCGCCATACCCGGGCGGGAACGTGGATTTGCGCTGTGGGTCAGCAGTGACAACCTGCGCAAGGGCGCGGCGCTCAACGCCATCCAATCGGCCGCCGCCGCCGATCCTGAGCGCTTCGGTCGTCTTCTCCCGCCACCGCGGTGAGTGACGGCATCGGCTTCGTCGGCTTTCGAACGGATCGATTCGATTCGATGGTTCGGCTCTTCCGCGACCTCATCGGTCTCGAGGTGATCCGTGAGACGGCTGGTGCAACGTGGTTCCGGCTCGGGACCGACGCCGAGCTCCACGTCTACGCCGATGCGGACCCCGACCATGCCTTCTTCACCACCGGTCCTGTGGTCGGCTTGCGGGTCGACGATGTTGACGCGACCCGTGCGCGGCTCGAGGCGGATGGCCTGGAGATCCTGACCGAGATCGAGCGCACCGATGCCGCCGCGTGGTGCCATTTCCGCGGTCCCGATGGCACCGTGCTGGAGATCATCGGTCCCGCGCGCCGATGACCCGCCGGGCGTGGCTATCGACCAAGGATCGAGGCAGGCGGTCCCTTTCACGCTCCGTTTTACGGTGGTGCGGGCAGATCGGTAGGCAGGTCACGCTCCTTCTCCGTTTCGCCCGTAGGGCGGGTCTTCGCTTCGGAGAGCCATCGCCGAATGGCCGTTAGCCCCGTGGGGCGGGTCATGTCGGTCTAGACTCAAGGACCCCGCGCTGCAAGAAAGGTTGACCCATGCTCTCGTTCGCCCAGCTGACCAACGAGTTTCTCGATGCGGAATTCAAGGAGTCACCGGTTCGTGCCAGCGGGCTGGGCTTGACGGAGTTCGACGAGCAGCTGGACGACCTGTCCGGGGCCGGGTTCGAGCGACGCCGCGCGGCCGACACCGAATGGCTGGAGCGTTTCCGCGCCGTCGAGGTGAGCAGCCTCACATTCGACGAGGTCATCGACCGTGACCTGGTCGTCAGCATCCTTCGCGGACGGCAGATTCTCGAGGACTTCGAGGTCTGGCGCCGCCAGCCCGACACGTATCTGAACCCCGGCATGCAGGGCATCTTCAGCCTCTTCCTGCACCGGTTACGGCCGATGGAACAGCTCGTCGACGCGGCCGTGGCGCGCATGAAGCTCATTCCGCAGAACCTCGAGGATGGCCAGCTCAATCTGCGGCCGGACATGGTGCCCGCCATCTTCCTGGACCGCGCGGCGAACCAGGCGCGCGCCGGCGCACGATACGTGCGTGAGATCCTGCCCGCGCAGATCGAGGACGGCGCGCTGAGCGCCAAGGTTGCCGAAGCCGGAGAGGCGACGGGATCGGCCTATGACGACTACGTCGATTTCCTGGAAGGGATGCGGTCGTCGGCCACCGGCGAATGGGCACTCGGAGAGGAGCGCTACAGCGCCCTCCTGCGAGAGAAGGAGCTGCTCGGCTTCGGCGCGCGCGAGCTGCGAGACCGCGGTCAGGCGGCGTACGACGAGCTTGCGATCGACCTGACCCGGTGCGCCCGCGAGCTGCGCGGCACCGACGACTGGAAGGCCGTCCTTGACGAGCTCAACGAGGACCACCCGCGCACCCCCGAAGAGATGCGGGTCGGCTACGAAGAGTGGACCGAGCGCGCTCGCGTGTACCTGCGGGAGCATCGGCTCGTGAGTTTTCCGGAGGGCGAGGAGTGCGCCGTCGTGCCGTCACCGCCCTTCCAGCGACCCGTGCTGGCCGTCGCGTCCTACATGTCGCCACCGCCATTCAGCGACAAGATGCTTGGCCACTTCTTCGTTCCCTATCCTCCGGACGGCGCGTCGGAGGACGAGATCCAGAAACGCCTCGCTTCGAACTCCCATCCGGGCATCCCGACAACCGCCGTGCACGAGGCCTACCCCGGACATCACTGGCACCTCGTCATGTCGAAGGCCAATCCGTCGCGCCTGCGCCAGGTCTTTCGCACCCCGTACTTCAGTGAAGGGTGGGCACTCTACGCCGAACGGATGATGCGCGAGCAGGGCTTCTTCACCGACCTGGCCCACGAGATGAACCAGTACGAGGCCACCATCTTTCGGGCCGCACGGATCGTGGTCGATACCTCGCTTCACATGGGCGAGATGACCTGGGACGAGGCGGTCACGTTCATGACCACGAAGACCGGCCTGACCGAGCCGACCGCCCGGGCCGAGGTCACGCGCTACTGCGCCTGGCCCACACAGGCTTCTTCATACCTGACCGGCAGCCTCGAGATCCTCCGCATTCGGGAGGCCTTTTTCGCTGCCCACGGCTCATCCGACACCGATGCGCTGCGCGCCTTCCATGACGGCATCACGTCCTCGGGCGGCCTGCCGATCGCTCTCGCTGAACGAGCAGTGCTCGCCCTCGCCTGAGGGCTCTCGAGGAGCTGGCACGCTCAGCGAGCGAACGGACGATCGGGGTTGGTGCGGATTCCGGCTCGCGGTGTTCTCGCGCCCGATAGGAACGATCAGCGAGCGAACCGACCAGCAAACACGGCGTGGCGTGATGTCGAGAGCCGACAAATGGCTGTCTCGCACGCTGAGAGAGCGAATCGGCCTGTGGGTGGCGCTTCCCTCGTATCGGCGCCTGCTCGGTTTGCGCGTTCGCACGCTGAGAGAGCGAACGAGGGGCAGGCTGTGCGATTGCCCGTCCGTGAGGCGGGAACCGGTCCACGAAATCAGCGCACCAATCGGTCGGTGATCTCGAAGAAGTCGTAGAAGTGTGAGAGGTCCGTGTGAGCCCAGGTACGGTCCGGGAGAAGCGGGAGGTCGGTGCCGAAGCGGGCGTTGAAGATGATGCGGAACGTGTTGACCGGCGTGATTGCGTCATGGAAACCCGCGGCGTCGAGATCGGCGTCGGGGACGCGCATGGCGTACAGGATTCCGAACTTCTCCTCGAGCTCATCGTCCCGCGCATCACGCCAGTCGAAGCCCCATTCGTCCGCGCGGTAGCGCGCCGGAAATGGCCCCTCGTCTGCCTGGAGCATGATCACCGCATCCGGGCCGGATTGCGCGAGAATGCGATCCACCATCTGGAGCAGCCGATCGTTGGCGTAGCTGAGCTGGCGGCGGTAGCTGTCGACCTGTCCCTGCGCCGCGACCTGGGCGCGATCCATGAAGGATCCATCGGTGTCGAAGACGTATGGGTCGTGGGGAAGCAGGAGGTGGGCGAATACGAATTTCGGACCGGAAAGCGCGGGGATCTCGTCCAGCTTATCGAGCGCGTACCGCGTGTGCTCCCGCAGTACGCGCCAATCCCACGGGTCGGTGGGGGCTGACTCGGGCTCGTTGACGGCACGCAGCAGCGTTGTCTGTGCCAGGACGCTCGAGAACTCGTCCTGTCCGTCGTAATGGAACGTCCGGTCAGCGTCGACATTCGTCGCGGACGGCGTCCACCAGTTGCCGACGTGGAGATACTCGTAGCCCAGCTCCTTGAGCGCGGTCGGCACGGCCAGCCGTTCGCGCAGCAGCCGATGGATCGGCTCGCGATCCTTGGCAGTGTCGGCCTCGGCCTTCAGTGCATCGGCGTCGAGATAGTCCAGGCTGAGCGAGCTGGCCAGCGAGAACGGTGTCTTGATGTAGTTGCTGTGAGCGTTCCGGGCGACCCGGAATCCGCGCTCCTCGAGGGCGGTAAGAAACGGCTCGTTGTCGAATCCGTACGTCTCGGCCAGCGCGGTCGATCCTGCATAGCGGTCCAGGATGATGTAGTAGACGTCGGGCAGCTCGCCCGGATCTGATGGCGCCAGTTGGAGGTCTGTCAGCTCCTCGTGAGGTGCCTCAATGGCTCCCAGGGCGACCATGCTGCCCGCAACGGTCCAGGCATTGAGGATCAATGCGATGGCGGCGACCAGGTTGAGGGCTCGGGTTGCGGTTCGTGCCCAGCTGGCGGACCGCCAGGCGAAGAACAGGCCGATGCCGACCAGGAGCACCCATGCGCCGATGAGCGGCCATTGGCTTCCCAGGATCCCCGAGACCGCATTCCACGCGTGGCCATAACCGAAGAAGCCAGCGACAAGCACCGTGGTCAACAGGGCGGCCCGGTGCCAGTTGCGCAGGACGAGGGTGGCCGCCGCGAGGAAGATTGCGGCTGCTCCGACGGCCAGGCCCAGCGGACCCCACAGCGGCTCGAGCGTCACCTGCTCGGCGACGTTGGTGGCGAACAGGAAGACGACCGGGTAGGCCGCTGCCAGGAGCGGATGGATCGGGATCGCGCTCCAGTCGATGCGCCCTCGGTGGCCTCCTTGCCCTTCTGCGTATAACATCCGCCTAACACTAACCGAGGCGCTCCACTCATGCCGTTTCTGGCCTATATCGATCCCGGCTCAGGCAGCATGCTGCTGCAGGTAGTCCTGGCCGGCGTCCTGGCGGTCCCGTTCTTCTTCCGTCGCGTCATCAGCGACGGCCTGCACCGCATCCGCGGGAATCGCGAAGAACGCGAAGAAGCCAAGCCTACCGAAGGCGGCGAGGACGCCACCCCCGATCGCTGATCCGCCGATGGTGGATCCGGCATCGTTCCGTGATCCATCCGGCTTCGTCTTTCGTCGGGACGGGGTGTTGTACCGACAGGTGCAGGCCTCCGCTGCCGACGATTGGGCGGCTTTCAATTCGACCGGTCTCTATGAGCGTTTGGCCGCTGATCGGCTGGTCGTCGATCATGTGGTCGAGGCCCCCGAGCTCGCCGCGCTGTCGGACAGCGTGGTCGTGATTCGGCCCCGGATGATCGATGTCATCTCGTATCCGTACGAATGGTCGTTTTCGCAGCTCAAGGAGGCGGCACTCCTCACGCTCGAGCTCCAGTCGCGTGCGCTCGATGTCGGGATGCGTCTCAAGGATGCGAGCGCCTACAACATTCAGCTCGACGCGGGTCGCCCGATCCTGATCGACAGCCTCAGCTTCGAGGTCGCCGCGGCAACCGCGCCGTGGCCGGCGTATCGCCAATTCTGCGAGCATTTCCTGGCACCCTTGGCGTTGATCGCGCATCGCGACGCCCGTTGTGGGCTGATGCTGCGCGAGTTCATCGACGGCATTCCGCTGGACCTGGCCGCCAGGATGCTGCCGGGACGAACTCGCTTCAACGTTGGACTGTCAGCGCATATCCACCTGCACGCGGGAGCCCAACGGCGTGCGGCCAACGAGCCGCCTCCGGCCGCCGGAGCACTGAAGAAGGAGCGAAGGATCAGCGCGACCGGTCAGCGCGCGCTGCTCGATTCGTTGCGGCGCACCGTCGAGGGGCTGCGCTGGAAACCGTCCAGCCACTGGTCCGAATACGCCTCCACCACGTCGTACTCCGATGCGGCCACCGCGAGCAAGGGCGAGCTCGTGCGCGAGATGCTCGTCGCCGTGGGCGGCAGGTTGGCATGGGATCTGGGTGCCAACACCGGCGTCTACAGCGCCATCGCGGCCGATGCCGGCTACCGGGTCGTTGCCTGGGACCAGGACGCTGCGAGCGTCGAAGCTCACTGGCGTCGTGTCCGCGGTACCGGCGCGCCGGCGATCCTGCCTCTCATCCTGGACCTCGCAAATCCATCGCCCGCCATCGGCTGGGGGCTGGAGGAGCGTGCCTCGTTCCTGGGTCGCGGCGAGCCGGACCTGATCCTCGCCCTGGCGCTCGTTCACCACCTCGCGATCGGCAACAACGTGCCGCTGCCTGGCGTCGCTCGTCTCTTCGCGCGAATGGCCCCGCGCGCCATCGTCGAGTTCGTCCCCAAGGAGGACCCGATGACGCGGCGCCTGCTCGCCGCGCGGCGCGACATCTTCGAGCACTACTCGATCGACGGCTTTCGCGAGGCGTTCGGGGCCTCATTCAACATCCTTCGGGAGGCGCCGGTCGCCGACTCTCCGCGCACTCTCTTCCTCCTCGAGCGCCGCTAGGCAAGTTCAGCCATTTCAGGCCGTTTTGCCCGTGGGGTGGGAAGCCACGCGCTAGCATCGGCTTGTGAATCGCGAGCGTCGAAGCTGGTTGATGGACATGGACGGCGTGATCGTTCAGGAGGATCACCTCGTCCCGGGTGCCGATCGGTTCGTGGCGCGCCTCGGGGAGACCGGTCACCCGTTCCTGATCCTGACCAATAACTCGATGTACACGACCCGCGATCTGGCGGCACGCCTCGTCCGCCTCGGATTGAACGTGACGCCGGACGCCATCTGGACGTCGGCACTGGCCACCGCGAATTTCCTGGCCGATCAGCGCCCGGGCGGCACGGCCTTCGTCATCGGTGAGGCCGGGTTGACGACCGCCCTGTACGAGGTCGGCTATACGCTGGCCGAGACCGATCCCGATTACGTCGTGCTCGGCGAGACGCGAACGTATAGCTTTGAGCGCATCGCGCGTGGCATCCAGCTCATCAGCCGCGGCGCCCGCTTCATCGCCACGAATCCTGACCCGACCGGGCCGTCGCCAGCCGGTCCGTTGCCGGCCACCGGCTCGGTGGCGGCGCTCATTTCATCGGCAACGGGCGTCCAGCCCTATTACATCGGCAAGCCGAATCCCCTGATGATCCGATCCGCCCTGCGTCAGATCGGCGCCCATTCGGAGTCGACCGTCATGATCGGCGACCGCATGGACACCGATATCGTCACCGGCATAGAGGCTGGCCTGGAGACCATCCTGGTGCTGACCGGCATCACCAATGCCGACGAGGCGCAACGTTTCAGCTACCTACCCACCCGCATCGTGGACTCGGTGGCCGACCTGATCGACGAGATCGAACCGCTCGAACCGCTCGAGCCATGAGCAATCGTCCACCGCGGGACCCCGTCGCGTGCACGGGATGCACGTATCTGACACGTTGTGCCCGGTATCGCCCCTTTTCGGGTCGGAATGACCCGCGCTGTGCACCCTGCGCACAATCTGGATGAGGAGTGGCTGATCTTGGTAGATACGTGCACCCACTGCACTAAACGCTGACCCTCATGGGAAATCTTCCCGCAGCCGTCTGAAGTGTCGGACCAGAATGCTCGGATGACGCCCGATCTGGAGATCCATCCCCTTACGCGCGAAAGACTGCCGGACCTGGCGGGACTGTTCGGCCAGGGTGGCGATCCGAAATGGTGCTGGTGCGCCTCGTTTCGTGTTCGCGGCATGACGTTTCGCAATGCATCGGCCAGGGAGAACAGGGCCGTGCTCGAGGCAGCTGTGGACCAGCTGGACGGTCGAGCGCCGGGACTGATCGTCTACCGGGACGGAGAGGCCATCGGCTGGGTGAGCCTGGGTCCTCGAGAGGACTATGAGCGCCTCAAGCATTCGAAGATCCTCGCGCCCATCGACGAAAAGCCGGTCTGGTCGATCGTCTGCTTCGTGGTCGGCCGCAGGGCCCGTGGTCAGGGAGTTGCCAAGAAGTTGCTGGATGCTGCGGTCGACTATGCCCGCGAGCACGGCGCAACGCTGCTCGAGGCCTACCCGGTCGAGACTGATGGTGGTCGCATTCCGTCAGCCAACGCGTACATGGGCACGCGCCGCATGTTCGAGGGCGCCGGCTTCGAGGTCGTCGAGAGGCGCCAGTGGAACCGAGCCACTGCCGTGCGACCGATCGTGCGTCGCCGGATCCGCGCCCGTTAGCCCTGCTTTCGGTCGATCGCGCGGGCCAGTTCCTTCTTGTCCATGCGGGAACGGCCCGTGACGCCCAGGTTGCGGGCGCGTTCGTACAGCTCAGCCTTGGTGTTGCCGTAGAGGTCGACGCCGCCGAACGTCTCTCCTTCGCCCCTTCGAGCGCGCTGCCCCCCGATCTCCGAGCGAGGATCCGACGGTCCCTTCTCGTCCTTCTGCTCCCAGTGGTCGTCCACCTTCTCGTAGGAGTGCTTCAGGCTCGCAAACGCGGTCCTGTGCGCCTGCTCACCCTCGCCGTACTGATCGACTGCGCTGTCATGCGTCTTGACCCAGGTCTCCTGCGCCTTCTGCGGCGAGCGCTTGAGCGTTCCCGGCAGCTCCTTGCGTCCAGGCATCGGTTCTCCTTCGGTGGCGTCCTTCAGGACCGATGCATCTGCACAATGGGGGCCTCCCAGCGGCGCTTCCGAGTGCGCACACCCGCATGGCGGGGCTAACGACAAACGAACGAGCCAAGGCGGGCAGTTCCGTGGCGCTTTGACCGCGCGGTGCGGTCAGATCGACCACGGAGCTCACTGTCGCCGGTCGTTAGCCCCGTGGTGCGGTTGATCCGGGGAGCTGGAACAGCTCACCCACTGACGACGATGCGGATTCGCTTGTTGATGCGACCCTTCGACTCGTAGCCGGTGACCTTCACGCGGCCGATCTCGCTGGTGCGTGCGACGTGGGTGCCGCCATCGGCCTGGAGGTCGAGTCCGACGATCTCGATGGTGCGAATCTCGCTGATCCCTTCGGGGAGAAGGTTGATCTTGGTGCGGATGAGGTCGGGGATGGCCATGGCCTCCTCACGCGGCAGGATGGCGACCTGAATCTCGCGATCCGCTTCGATCTCTAGATTGACCCGCTTCTCGATCTCGTCGACGAGGTCGCCCGACATCGTCTCGAACTCGAAGTCCATGCGCCCCGACAGCGGCTCCGTATTCCCGCCCGTCACGGAAGCCTGGAAGTCGCGCCAGACGACGCCGCACAGGATGTGCAGGGCCGAATGGGTCCGCATCAGAGCGTGACGGCGATGCCAATCGAGTTCGGCGGTGACCTGGGTGTCCAGCGCGGGAAGCTCGGCCCCGGCCTCGATGGTGTGCCAGACCTCCTCGCCACGCTTCTTGGCGCCGATGACCCGCCATGACCCGCCGGAGCCTCCGGTCAGCAGGCCGGTATCCGCGGGCTGGCCACCGCCGCCGGGATAGAAGACGGTCCGATCCAGGAGGACGGCGTTCGCATCAGCGTCGAGCTCGACCACGACCGCATCGGTCTGGCGCGCGTAGGCATCGGTGTAGCAGATGTTCTCGCTACGCCCACAGCCTAGCGCTTCGAGCTTGCGTAAACGTATCGCCCCAATGCCGCTTCCGTCGCGAACATTGAACTTGGAGGACCGCACGTCACCCCATACCTGATGCACCTGAGCATCAAACGGGAAACGGAGGAAACCTCACGCCATGTTTACCCTGACGAGACAATTCACGGGCCAGCCACGATCCCGACTGATCGCGGCAGCGGTGGGGCTCATTGCATCGATCGCGCTCGGCAGCTGGGCGCTTGCGACAGCCAATCCTGCTGACGCTGCTCATGGACTGCCGCACGGCACGATCCTGGCGCGCGGCGCCTTCGTGGATGCCACCGATGTGCAGTTCCGTACTGGTATGAAAGGGAAGGACCGCGTCATCAGCGTCAAGAACTCGGACGAGGTCATCGTGCAGAACGTGACCATTGATCCGGGCGCCAACACGGGATGGCATGGGCATCACGGACCGGTCGTGGTGGTCGTGGCTGCCGGCGAATTGACCTTCTACGAGGCCGATGATCCGAGTTGCACGCCGCGCGTCTACGAGGTCGGCGACACGTTTGTCGATCCCGGACAGGGTACGTTCCACATCGCCCGCAATGAGGGCTCGGCGGGCGTCCAGCTGTTGGCCACCTATTTCGACGTGCCGGCCGGCGCCGGACCGGCAATCCCGCTGACGACCAACCCGGGCAATTGCACAGGCTTCTGAACGCCTGAAGGGCCACACTCACGCCGGTGCCCGGACCGTCCCGGCGCCGGCGTTTTACAGCGCCCGGCGGGTGTCGTCCTTGCATGAACCATTGCCGCCGAGACAATTGCGGTGCAGCTGCTTTCCGACGGCGCCGCTCGGCGGATAGAGACTCCGGAGCCAGGTCATTGCGGGTTCTGAGCGCAGCAGCTGCGCAGGTGCCGTAGCGCACGATGTGCGTTCGCCTGACGAGGCCGCCGGAGCGATCCGGCGGCCTTCGAGCGCACGTGGCAGCATGCGCCCATGACATTCTCCCTTGCGCAGGACGCCTTCTTCACCGACTACTTCCACCACTACCCGGTTCACGCCACGAACGCCGGCAACCACGAGCACGACGGCGCCTGGCCGGACATGACCGATGCCGGCACCCAGAAGCGCCTGTCCTGGCTGGCCGGCGCGCGAGCGAGCCTGGGGGCTGCCCATGGGCTCACCCGCCACGAGGAGATCGATCGGCGCGTGCTGGTCACCCAGATCGACGAGCTGCGCTTCGACGAGGAGGATCTCGACGAGGCCTCATGGAGCCCCATCGTCTACAACTACCTGCTGGGCGGCGGACTCTTCGCGCTCGTGTCGCGCGAGTTCGCGCCGCTGGCCGAGCCGCGGGCCCCGGCCGCCCCCCGGCTGGAGGGGCTCCCCGCCCACCGCGCGG
>JBBJNX010000379.1:0-2700 GCA_037721115.1 Candidatus Limnocylindria bacterium | reverse complement strand
AGCCGTCCGACGGGGTCACGACCCTGCCACCCGTCCAGTCGTCCGCACCGTCGGCTGAGCCGGCATCGGCCGCTCCTGCATCGGCCGCTCCTGCATCGGCCGCGCCCGCATCGGCCGCTCCGTCTCCGTCGGTTGCTCCCTCGCCATCGGTCGGGCCATCGGCGTCGGCAGCTCCGGCGCCGACCGCAACCCCGGCCGAGGCATCCCCCGAACCGGACGTCTATCTGGCGCTCACCGGGCCGTTCGACAACCTGGGCCTGACGCTGCGCCACGGACCAACCGGCGAGACGATCACTGAGCTGGACGCGCCTTCTGGACCGCCCATCGCCGCCGAGCTCTCGCCGGATGGCCAATGGCTGGCGTACATCACCCAGCTCGGGCAGAGTGGGATGAACGAGATTCGGGTGAGCCGCATCGCGGCGGCGCGGGGCGATGAGTCGCCCATCGGCGTCGGTGACACGGTCGTGCTCGCTGAGTCGCTCGCGGGCAGCCCCTTCCTGGAGCAGATGTCATGGTCGTCCGAGGGCCGCTACCTTGCCTTCACGCTGGCCGACCCCGACGGCGGCGAAACGGACGTGTGGGTCTTCGATACGGTGAACGGTGAACCGCGCCAACTGTCCGATGTCGGGAATGCGTATGCCGGTGACTGGATCCCCGGGGGCGACGGCGTGACGAGTCGTCTATGGGTCAGCCTCGCGCAGGAGACCCCCATCAGCTACGTGCTCGCGCTTCGCGACGACGCGCCACTCCGCCCGGCCGATCCCGCCGAGATCGGCACCAATCAAGCCGATGGCGTCTTCCAGCCGCTGCTCAACTCGGATGGTGCCCTGGTGATCTTCTGGCAGGGACGCATGACGCGTGTTGGCGACGAGTGGCTGTTCAGCGAGGACGGCGCACCATATCTCGCCGAGCACGACATCACGGGCGGCACCTTCGCGTTCAACAACGAGCGTCCGTTATTCAGCGACCTGTCGCCCGATGGCGATGCCTTTGCCTCTGCCGCCATCAGCTGGGGCACCGATGGCGACGCCTACGCGGTATGGGGCACCCAATGGACGGGAGATTCGCCGGACGGCGACACGCCCTACCCCGACGGCGGCCGTGTGTATTTCGGACATGCCACGGATCCTCGCGGTCTGACGCAGACGCACGCCATCGACGCCAGCGACCTGCCCGACGATGCGGGAGTGGTGGACGTGAAGGTCTCTCCCACCGGACGGCACCTGGTGATCACGGCGCTGCGGCCCATCGGCGGGGTGCAGGAAGCGCCGAGCGCGGACCTCTTCCTTGTCGAGCGCAACACCGAAGACGTGGCCGACGAGGTCTTCACGCTCGGCTCGGCGGACGATGGATGGTTCGGTCCGGCCGCCTTCGACGAGGCCCCATAGCGCATCGGTATACTCGGACGCAAACCCTTTAACGCGGTCCCGCGAGGCCGCCAAGGAGACGCATGACCGAACGCCGCATCATCGACGCCGATGATCTGCGCCGCGTGATGACGCGGATCGCGCACGAGATCGTGGAGCGAAACGGCGGCGTTGACGATCTCGTCCTCGTCGGCATCCGCAGCCGCGGCGTGCCGATCGCGCGCCGACTGGCCGGGCTCATCGAGCAGCACGAGGGCGCATCGGTCCCGGTCGGATCTCTCGACATCACCTACTACCGCGATGACCTGACCCGCCTTGCCCACGCGCCGATTGTCAAACGTTCCGACCTGGAAGCCGAAGTCAGCGGTCGCACCGTCATCCTCGTTGACGACGTGCTGTACACCGGCCGGACGGTGCGCGCGGCGCTCGACGCCCTGACCGATCACGGTCGCCCGCGCGCAGTGCGCCTTGCCGTCCTCGTGGATCGTGGCCATCGCGAGCTTCCCATTCGCCCCGATTTCGTCGGGAAAAACCTGCCGACGGGCGCGGACGAGCTCGTGCATGTGCGGCTGGTGGAGACCGATGAGCTGGACGAAGTCGTGGTCGACCAACCGACGGACGCGGCGTGATTCTGGAGGTCCTCCGGGGCGCTGGCATCGGGCGTCATCTGCTCGATGTCGACGCGTTGAGCCGAGCGGAGATCGAGGGCGTCCTCGCGCTGGCGGTCGAGATGCGCGAGGCGCGCGCGGCCGGGACACATCGTTCCCTGCTCGAGGCACAGACGGTCGGCCTCGCGTTCTATGAGGCCTCGACTCGGACGCGGGTCAGCTTCGAGCTTGCCGCGAAGGCGCTCGGGGCCACGGTCGTCGACTTGAACGTGACGAGCAGCAGCGTGGGCAAGGGCGAATCGCTGATCGACACCCTGCGCACGCTGGAGCGGACCGGCGTCACCGCGCTCGTTCTTCGACACGCAGCGGCCGGGGCGCCGTACGTTGCTGCCCGCGGCACCGGCATGGCGGTCGTGAACGCGGGTGACGGAATGCACGCACATCCGACCCAGGCACTGCTCGACGCGCTGACGCTGTTCGAGGCACTCGGCCCACTCGACGGACGGGTCATCGCGATCGTCGGTGACGTGGCGCACTCGCGGGTGGCTCGGTCGAATCTCCATACGCTCGTCGCACTGGGCGCACGCGTTCGCCTCGGTGGGCCTGCGGCCTGGGTCAACGGCTTCGAGGGACGCACCGGGATCGAGGTCGTGACGACCATCCAGGACGCCCTGGTGGGCGCCGATGCGGTCATGGCCCTGGGCGTTCAGGTCGAGCGATCCGCG
>JBBJNX010000378.1:0-2702 GCA_037721115.1 Candidatus Limnocylindria bacterium | reverse complement strand
CTCGCAGATACTTGGATGCGTGGGTTTAGCGGCGCGACCGGATGAACAACATGACGCGCTCGCCCGCTCCGTGGCGTTGCCAGGCGATGCGGGTGCCGTCCTCGCTCACCGCGAACCCCAAGTTGCTCGCCCGCCTCACAGGTGACATGCACTTCCTCCGCAACCCGATGAAACAATCCTACTGACTCGTGATCTGCGCGGCCAGGCGCAGTTCCGTACGTGCTACAATTGTGCGTCATGAACGCCAGGACGCCGAAGCAGGAGCGGGTAGGCATCCGTGAGCTGCGCCAGAATTTATCCGTCTATGTGAAGCGCGTGCGCGAGGAAGGTCGCGCCTACGAGGTGACTGAGCGCGGTGAGCCAGTCGCGCGCCTGATCCCGCTCGAGGATCGACCGATGTCCGCGCTCGACCGCATGATCGCCGAGGGCCGGGCAACGCCGGCCACCCGCAGGTGGGAAGAGATGCCGCCGCCGATCAAGCTCCCGGGACGCCCGCTGTCCGAGATTCTTCAGGAGATGCGCGACGAGGATCCCAGGTGAGAGCCTGCTACCTCGACGCGTCCGCCCTCGTCAAGCTCGCCACCCTCGAGTCCGAAACGGCGGCCCTGCGAGAGCACCTTGCGGGCTATTCACAACGTTCGACAAGCCGTCTTACCACGGTGGAGGTGCCGCGAGCCCTCACGCGAAAGGGTACCGACAGCGCAGGCGTCGAGGCTCTGCACGTGGCCTTTGAGGGAATCGTCGTCATCAACCTGGACGAAGGGATTGCCGCAATTGCAGCAACCTTGCGTCCAGGGAGTCTGCGATCACTGGATGCGATCCATCTGGCCTCCGCCATCTCGATCGGCCAGGAGCTTGACGCCTTTATCACCTACGACATCCGCTTGGCCGATGCTGCACGCGCTGCTGGCCTCACGGTGGTCGTCCCGGCATAGTCCCTTCGTCTGCGACACCTGAGCTGTCGCGGGGCTGGCTGATCATCGGTGCATGACACCCCCAAGCAGTTCTGAGACATCGGTCCTTCGCGGGCCGGCGCGCGTCGTTGACAGCACGCTGGCGGGCATCCGGCCGCTGGTCACGATGTGGCGCGACGGCCTGACGCTTATCCCGCTGGAGGTCGCGCTGCCGCAGCGCGCGCCAGGCTACGTCACGCTCGAGCAGGCGCTAAAGCTGGAACAATTGGAGGTCCACGAGGCGCCTGAGCAGACCGTCCCCTTCGTCGAGGCCGCCACCAAGTTGCACCCGGTCCTGCTGCTGGGCGGCGACACCATCATCGGCGGCGCGCAGAACCGCATCGTCAACCTGACCATTCTGCTCAAGGCCGCGGCGACCACGCGCATCCCGGTCTCCTGCCTCGAGCTGGGCCGATGGGACGGCGGTCACCGATTCGCCGCCGGCCGCCAGGTAGACGCCTCAATGCGCGGCATGGTGCACCGCATGGTTACCGAGGGCGCCAGCGGACCGGGCGAGCCCTCCTACGCCGCCGACCAGGGCGGCATCTGGCAGGAGATCGGCCGCCGCCAGGCCCGCTCCTCGATGCATTCGCCGACCGAGGCACTCCATGACGTTTACCGTGCCGAGGCCGATGCCGTGGCCGACCTCACCCGCTCGTTCGCCTGCCCCCCCGGAGCCCGAGGCGTGGCGGCCGCACTCTTCGATCGGCTGATCGGCGTGGACCTGTTCGACTCGGCTGAGACGCTCGAACGCCTGTGGCCGCGCCTCGTCGAAGGCTATGCCTCCGCGCTGCTTGACCATCGGCGAGCAGTCGAGGCCGGTGAGCTGTCGAAGCCGCGTCATCGGCACGTCGACCATGGCGCCCTCGACCGCTTGCTCGGTCGCGCGCGCGAGAGTCTGCACGCGGCGTCCGTCCAGCGCTCCGTCGGAGAAGGGAGCGACGTCCGTTTCATCGGTACGCGCGTTCATGGTTCCGCCCTCGTCCACCAGCGCCGGGTGGTCCATCTCGCCATGTTCCGCGAGGCTGGCTGATGCCGCGGCCGTAGGATGGGCGCGTGACCGACGACACTGAGCCCCTGCCGCACACCGTGCTCGGCGATCGCTTCACCGATGCTTTCGCGTACGCGGTCCACCTTCACGCTCGCCAGGCGCGTAAGGGAACGGCGATCTCGTACATGACGCACCTGATGACCGTCTGCAGCCTGGTGCTCGAGGACGGGGGCGACGAGGACCAGGCAGTCGCTGCGCTGCTTCACGACGGCCCGGAGGACCAGGGTGGGCGGGCTGTGCTCGACGAGATCAAACGCCGCTTCGGTGACGAGGTCGCGGCGGCGGTGGACGGCTTGTCGGACACCCTGGTCGCCGCGAAGCCCGAGTGGCAGCCTCGCAAGGAGGCGTACTTGGCCCGATTGGAGGACGAACCGACATCGGTACTTCGGGTATCCCTGGCAGACAAACTCCACAACCTCAGCTCGGTCGCGGTCGACCATGCGGCGCTGGGGGAGTCGCTCTGGGACCGCTTCAACGCCGGCCGCGAGCACCAGAATTGGTATTACCGTGGCCTCCTCGACGTGTTCGAACGGCGATTGCCTGACTCACGGAACCTGCCGGAGTTCGCCCGCCTGGTGGAGGAAGTGTTCGGTCGGGAGGAGTCCGACGATCAACGGACGAGATGAGCCGATAAGCGGTGGCTACGCAGCCGGTAATCGGCACTTCGTGCATGCCGAACGACCCGGCCTGGTGACCAT
>JBBJNX010000038.1:0-10382 GCA_037721115.1 Candidatus Limnocylindria bacterium | reverse complement strand
GATCATCTATTGCGAGGAGCATGGCGCGGTGCCCGTGCCCGAGGACCAGCTGCCGGTGCTGCTGCCGGAGGACGTCGACTTCGCGCCGACCGGCGTTTCGCCTCTCCAGTCACACGCGGAATGGCTCAGCGCACCCTGCCCCACCTGTGGCGCGCCGGGGCGGCGCGAGACCGACACGCTCGACACGTTCGTGGACTCGTCCTGGTATTTCCTGCGCTACTGCTCGCCGCGCAACGCCGAACGGGCGTGGGATCCCGAGCAGGTGGCCGCCTGGATGCCGATCGACCTGTACACCGGCGGCGCGGAGCACGGCGTCATGCACCTGCTCTACTTCCGCTTCTTCATCAAGGCGCTGCGCGACCTGGGACATCTCTCCTTCGACGAGCCCACCCTGAAGCTCCGCAACCAGGGCCAGATCCTGGGCGCGGATCACAACCGGATGAGCAAGTCGCGCGGCAACGTGCAGGCGCCCGACGAGCTGGTCGACCGCTATGGATCGGACACGGTGCGCGCGTTCTTGATGTTCATCGGCCCATGGGACCAGGGCGGTCCCTGGAATCCATCCGGCATGGAGGGCATCCACCGCTGGCTGGGCCGGGTCTGGGGGGCGGCGCAACCCACGCAGCGTGACGTACAGCGCGCGCTGGCCCGTCGCGACGTGCCGGGCATGCCAGAGCAGAGCATGGCCGGACAGTTTCCCGGCTCAGGCGGACCAATGGCGTCCGACATGGTGGTACGCGCGGAAGAGCTGGAGCGTGCCCTGCGCCGCGCCACGCACACCACCATCGCGGCCGTGACCGACGACTACGAAGCCTTCCACTTCAATACGGCCATCGCCAAGCTGATGGAGTTGACGAACGCGATCATCCGCGCCCGCGAGGCCGGGCAGGCAGGCGGCAAGGCCTATGCCGATGCGGTCGACACGCTGGTCGTGATGCTGGCGCCGGTCACGCCGCATATCGCCGAGGAGCTGTGGGAGCGTCGCGGCCATCCATACAGCGTCCACCAGCAGCCGTGGCCGGAGGCCGATCCGGCGCTGGCCGCCTCGGACACCATCGAGCTGCCGGTGCAGGTCGACGGCAAGCTGCGGGATCGGCTGGTCGTTACGGTTGACACGCCCGCCGAGGAGATCGAACGGATGGCGCTGGCCTCTGAGCACGTCCAGCGCTACCTGTCCGGCCGCGCGCCGATGCGGGTCATCCAGGTCCCCGGCAAGCTCGTCAACGTGGTCACGCCGAAGGATTGATTCTGTGCTCTGACCCTCCGGAGGATATACGCATATACGCCATCTGGGTGAGTCTCGTGGCAGGTACACTCCAACGGTCGCGTGCGCCAAATAATCCGCCAGTAACCGGCCGATAAGGGACAGGGGCGTAGCCTGCGGTCCTGCTTCCGATGCCCGGAGTCGAGTGCCCGGACGCCGGGCGTCGGACGCAGCTAGTCCCGCCCCATCCTCGCCTCCCGCGTGGAGGCTCGGTACGTGTCTCGATCGGACCGCATCATGATCGCCGCCGGTGGCGGCGCCCTCATCCTCGCACTCGCCGCGGGATGGCTGGCCTTCGCGCCAGTGGAGACTGACTCGTCTGACCTGGCCCCAGGCGGCTTGGCCCTGCCCACCACGCAGATCGCCAGCGCTGCGCCGTCCACGGAGTCCGCCGCGGGCGGAACGATCGTGGTCGACGTCCAGGGTGCGATCGCCGAACCGGGCGTCAGGCAACTACCCGCCGGATCACGAGTCGCGGAAGCCATCGCAGCATCTGGGGGATACGCCTCCGATGCCGACCTCGCGGCCGCGGCCGCGAGCCTGAATCTCGCACAGACGCTGGGAGACGGAGAACAGATTCGGGTTCCCCGCATCGGCGAGTCATCGCATGTCGCAGGAGGGCTTGGAGGCACGCCGTCCAGTGCGCCTGCGGCCGGTGACGGTGGTAGTGGTGATGGTGGTGGTGCCAGCGGAGGCGGTGGCGGGCTGGTCAACCTGAACACGGCCACTCCCGAGGAGCTCGAGGCTCTACCCGGCATCGGTCCCGTCACCGTTCAGAAGATCGTGGCGGCCAGGCAGGAGCAACCGTTCGCGTCACTCGATGACGCGGTCCAGCGCGGCGTCATTCACCGCGGCCAGCTGGAGGACATCCAGGGCGTCGCCACCGCCGGCTGACGGGTGGGTACCGCTCGATTCGCGCTTCCCCTCGCCCTTGCGGGCGTCGCGGGCGGCATCCTTTCCGCCGATCTGGGCGTCGCTCCATCGATGGCGATTCTCCTGGTTGCGGGATGCGGCGCCCTGGCGTTCGGGTGGCTTCTCAATCCGAGCACCGGGATCGGGAGCGGCCTGCTGCTGCTCAGCGTGGTACTCGGCTTCGCCGCCGTCGGCACGTGGCGCCACGCTGCGACCGACCCTTCACGTCCGACTGCCCAGCCTTCGGTGGCATCCCTCGTGGGCGACGATGAGCACGAATTGATCGGCACCGTCATGGACGACCCGCGGCCGCGCGAGGATCGAATCCAGGTCGTCCTCGGCGACGTTGAGACGGTGCTCGACGGTCGGCCACTGGAACTCGCCGATCGGCTGCTGATCTGGATGCCGCGTGGCATCGACGTCAGCAGTGGCGATCGCCTGCGAATGCGAGCGAGGATCGAGTTGGCAGAGGACTTCGATGGCTTCGCGTATCGCGAGTACCTGGGGCGGCAGGGAGTCGGAGCAATCGGGCGTCCGCGGTTCGCCGAAGTCGTGGGGGCCGCGACCGGGCCCGCGGCAATCCTCGTCGGCATCCGCGGAGCACTGCTGGGTGGCTTGAATGCGGTGGTGCCCGAACCTGAAGCCGCCCTGGGCGCGGGAATCCTCCTCGGCGTTCGCGCATCCATAGCTCCGGAGATCAACGACGCATTCGCGACGGCAGGCCTCACACACGTAGTCGCGATCTCGGGCTGGAATATCGCGATCGTGGCCGCCCTGGTCGCGGCCCTGGTACGACCATTGGAGCGCCACCCGGGTGGGCGCTGGACGACTGCGGTCGTCGCTGCGGCCACGGTCGGTGGGTACGTGGTCCTCACGGGCGCAAGCCCATCGGTCGTCCGGGCCGCGCTCATGGCGGCAGCGATGCTCGTTGCCCGGCTTGGTGGCTCCCGTGCCCACGCCGCATCGGCACTGGGGCTCGCCGCGCTGGTCATGCTCCTGGCCGCGCCGGCCGTGTTATGGGACGTCGGATTCCAATTGTCGCTGCTCGCCACCGCCGGGCTCATCTGGTTCGGCGCCGCCATCGAGCGACGCCTGCCGGGCTGGCCGGCCTGGATCCGCGAGCCCGTCGCCCTCACTCTCGCCGCGCAGCTCACAACGCTACCGGTGATCCTGTTCAACTTCGAGCGACTTTCGCTCGTTGCACCTGTCGCGAATGTACTCGTGGTGCCGTTCGTGCCGGTCGCGATGCTCTTCAGTGCCATCGCATCACTTGCAGGCGCCCTTGATGGCGCCTTGCACATCCCCGCGCTGGGCGACGCTATGACCTGGTTCGCAGGCGGTGTCGCGTGGCTCGTGCTTCGGGTGATCGTCAGTTTGGGCACGGCCGTGGCTTCACTCCCCTACGCCGCTGTCGATGTCTCGATCCCGCCACCCGTCGCGGTCGCATGGCTCCCCATCCTGGGCCTTGCCACCTGGGCGCTCGGACCATCTCCCGCAGCGGACCGCTCGAACGCAGCGGACCGCTCGCCCGATGAGCGGACTGGCAGCGCGGGCGCCGCGTTTGCCCGACGCTTCGTTCGCCCACTGCCTGTGGGCCTGGGACTGGTCGCGATCCTTCTCATCGTAACGGTCGTATCGCGTCCGGACGGGCGTCTCCACCTGACGACCCTCGACATCGGCCAGGGCGACGCGATTCTCCTGGAGACCCCCACGGGCACGACGATGCTGATCGACGGTGGCCCTGATCCGGAGTTGACGCTCCGACGGTTGGGGGCGAACCTCCCGTTCTTCGCGCGCCGCATCGACCTGCTCGTTCTGAGCCATCCTCACCAGGACCACGTCGCGGGACTGATCGAGGTGCTGGACCGATTCCATATCGGCGCCGTACTCCATGCCGGCATTCCGTTCGAGAACCCGGCGTACGCTCGACTCATAGCCGAAGTGTCCGATAGGGAGGTCAGCAGCACACTCGCGCGAGCCGGCCAGGGTTTCATGCTCGATCCGACCACCTCGATCGAGGTCGTGTACCCGTCGGAGACCGATGCGACTGCGTCGCTCCCCGAGGGCGACATCAACAACGGATCTGTGGTCATGCTGGTTCGCTATGGCGGGTTCGCCGCGCTGCTTACCGGGGATGCCGAAGCATCCATCGAGGCAGTCCTCGTGAGCCGGAGGACACTCCCCGTCGTCGATGTGCTGAAGGTCGGCCACCATGGGTCGAACTCATCCACCACCCCGGCGCTGCTCGACGCGACGCGACCGAGCGTCGCCATGATCTCGTCTGGTGAGGACAACGAATATGGGCATCCCGCGCCAGAAACGCTCGCCACCCTCGCTACGCGCCCTGAGATCGCGGTATATCGCACCGATCTGCAGGGCGACATCGAGGTCATCAGCGACGGACGCTCCTACCAGGTCAGGACCGATACCGGCACCAGCCCGCCCCGGCCGGTGCACGCGGCCCTGCCCGCGGCTAGCATCGGCGCATGGCCGTTCCCGACCGATCCACCGCTCGACGCCTGCTGGACGAGGCTGGACTGCCTGACGGCATCGTCGTCCATTCCGAGGGCGTTGCCCGCGTGGCGACCGGCTACCCCGATCGTCTCCGGGAGGCGCAGATCCCGATCGGCGGCGCATTGGTGGAGGCCGCCGCTCTGCTCCACGACATCGACAAGGTCGAGATCCGGCGCGACGGCGGCGAGCACGGCATCGTGGGTGCACGGAAGCTTGAGGCAGCGGGATACGAGGAGCTCGCCATGCCGGTCGCCTCCCACCCGGTCAGCTGCCTGCTCGACGACGATCGCTTCCCGCGCGGTTGGCCCTCGGTCTTGGTTGCCATTGCCGATCGGCACGTGGCACAGGAGTTCATGACCGTCGACGAGCGGCTCGACGACATGAAGCTGCGGCACGCGGAATTTGCCGATGACATCGAGACCGCCCGGCAACCGGCCCAGGCCCTGGAGGCGGAGCTGGCCGAAGTGGTCGGGATGAAGGTGGCCGACCTCGTCGCGCGCCTGCGCGCCGCCTGGGAGGCCGGGGCATGAGCGCGCCGCTGCTGCTGCTCCACGGCGACGACAGCTTTGGCCTCGACGTGGCGTTGCGGGCGTTCGCCACTGTTGTCGACGCCACAGACCGGATCGAAATCATCCCTGGCCCGACCCCCGACGAGGCGGCCATCGACCGCGCCCGGCTCGAGGCCGGCACCATGAGCATGTTCGGCGTCCACCTTGCCGTGCTGCGGCAGCCTCTGAGGGCAGCGGGCCGCTCGACACCCGCGGCGAATCGGCTCCTGGCGCTGGTGCGCGACCTGCCGGAAGGCTCGGCGCTGGCACTGGTGGAGGAGCGCCCTTCGCGCGACATCACCAAGCCACCAGCCCTGTTGAAACGACTGGCTGAAGCCGTGAAAGAGCGCGGCGGGCGGATCGAGGAGCATGGCGCACCGCGGCGCGGCGACCTGCGTGCCTGGATCACCGGCCACGCGGCGCGCACGGGGGCGAAGATCGAGATGCGGGCTGCTCACGTCCTTGCCGAGCGTATCGGCGGAGGGATCTGGGAGACCGATATCGAGCGCGGCGAGATGACGCGTATCGCCGATTCCGAGTTGCGCAAGCTCGCCACCTACGCCGGTGACCGGCCGATCGGCGTGGAGGACGTCGAGGCGCTGACGGCAGACACGCGGCCGGCATCGGTCTTTGCCATCACCAATGCGCTCGACCGACGCGAGCCCGCAGCCGCGGCGGAGGCGTTGCGACGTGCGCTGGCCGACGGTCAGCCCGGGCTGCGCATCCTGGCCTCATTGGCGGGCCGCGTATCCGACCTCATCGTGGCACGGGACCTGGTGGCCGCGAAGACCTCGCCGAACGAGATCGCGCGCCGCATCGCGCGCGGAAACGCACGGATGGCCGAGCGGATCGTGGAGGCCGCGCAGCGATATCGCGGCGATGAGCTGGACGCGATGCTGACCGGGCTGTTCGAGGCCGACCTCGCCATCAAGACCAACGTGATGGCCGAGGAGCCAGCGCTCGTCGCCTGGCTCGGGGAGCATCTGCTCGGCGCCCGACGAAAGTCTTCAACCTGAGTCGAGACAGTGCGTCCCGAAGCACTGACCCCTGGAGACTCGGGCTACGAATTGCGCGTGCTGCACCAACTGGAGGAGAAGCAGCGGAATCCGGCAGACATCCGGCGCGGCGACGCGCAACACACTCAGGCCGCGGGTGCCTGTCCTGCGTGGCCGGCGGTGAGCACCCGGTCGGACTCGATCGCAAACGTGCAGCGAGCACCGTCCAGACCCAGAATTCCGATCAACTGCTGATCCACATACAGCTGCCGACAGGGTACGCACAGCGCGCCGGGGATGGCGAAGAAGAGTCGCTCATCGGCCGCCGGGTCGCGGAAGACGGTGTCGTACACGCTCGTGAGCAGCTCTCCGCTGCAGAAGCGGCAAGTCTCAATCGGTCGCGAACGAATCGTGCTTGCGGTCATGTGCCGAGCATGCGAAGCAGGGCACGTCCGCTCAATGGGACCGTTGGGCTATGCCACCGCGATCCACCCCGGTACTTTCCGCAACCCGTGGACCTGGTCGATACCGCGGTTCATTCGGTCGTGAACCAGATCTCGTCATCCAGCACCCCGATGCCGGTCATTAGTGCGCGGTCGGAATGGCGTCCCAACACCCGGCACCGCTCTGGGACTGGTCGGTAGTGCATCAGTTTGACTTGCCGAGCACGCCGCTCAGAAGCGCAAAACCGTCGGGCGTCCCGAGCCATCGGCGACGGAGCGCATCGTCACCGAGCCGCCGCCGCGTGTAGCGCAACACGATCACCGCCACCACCACATCATCGAGCGGTCCCAACACAGGAATGAACTCCGGGATGAGGTCGATTGGATTTAGTAGCCAGGCAAGCAGCCCGACTAGCGCTGCTCGGACACCGAACGGGACGGACCGATCCCGGATGAGGTCGCGGACAAGCCGCAACACATTGGGCACGATTCGGAGTAGCTCACCTAACTCAACGTTTCGGGGTCGGAATATCCAGAGCAGGACCAGGAAGAGCAGCCAGACGCCGATCAGGCTGCCAACCGTGATCCAAACGATGCTCCAATCCACCGCTGCAATCTTGACAGTTAGTCCAGCAGCGCGGCGATTTCTTCGGCGCCGATGGATCGGACAACCGCCTGCTCCTCGATCGCCTTCCAAATCAGATGCCGCCGCCGGCCTCGCGCTCATCGCGCCGGATGGCACCAGCCGTCGCGAACTGGTCGGGTATCGAATCGGGCATTCGCGTCTGACTGGTCCCCCAGCGGTGATCGAATCGCCTGGGCCGATCCCTCCGGCGCGCTGTGGGTCCTCGACATCGCCGACCCAGGCTCCGCTGCTCCCATCTCGGGTCCAACCTCAGCATTGGCGGACAGCCTTTCGTGGGTCCGTGAGCAGAGAGAATCGGGGCGGAGATCATCCAGCCCGTCACCGCCGAACCTGAGTTCAGACGATGCGGACGACCTGGGCGGCCTTGCTCCACAGGCGCTCCAGGCCGTAGTACTCGCGCTCCTCTGGGGCGAAGATGTGGACGATCACGGTCCCGTAATCGAGGAGCACCCAGCGCGCCGACTGGCGACCTTCGAGGCCCATGGGACGGATGCCCTCGTCGCGCAGCTCGCCCACGATGGCGCTCGCCAGCGCATTGACCTGGCGGTCGCTGCGGCCGGAGCAGATGACGAAGAAGTCGGCCATGCTCGTCAGCTCCGCCGTGCGCAGCATGACGATGTCGTTGCCCTTCTTGTCGGATGCGATCTCCACGATCCGATGCGCCAGCTCGGCGGCATCGGCCGGAATCTCCACCCGGTCGTCGGGGACCTTCTCCTCAGCCGCCGAATCAGCCACGGCGGTACAGCTCTCGATCGATGATCAGCTCCTCCACGTCGCGGGGCACAAGGTAGCGGATGGTGTCCCCGGCCGCCACCCGTCGCCGGATCTCCGAAGAGCTGACATCGAGTGACGGCCCCTCCAGCAGGTGGAGCCGTGACGCGCGATCGCCAAAGCGCTGCTCCAGGCTGGACCGATCCGGCAGCGCCACCCCCGGCCGGGGACCAACGGCCCACTCGATCTCCTCGAGCAGGCGATCCGGCTCACGCCATGTGTCGATCTGAGCAAGAGAGTCGGCCGCCATGATCAGATACAGATCGGTGTCGGGATGGAGGCGCTTGAGCTCGGCAACACTGTCGATGGTATACGACGGCCCCGGCCGTTCCATCTCGAGGCCGCTCAGCTCGAACGTCGGATTCGGGTTGATCGCGAGCCTCGTCATGAGGAGCCGGTCGCTGGGGCGGGAAATGATGAGGCCGCCCTTGTGCGGCGGCTGCGCGGCCGGCATGAAGAGGACGCGGTCGAGGTTGAGCGTGTCGGCGGCAAGGCTGGCCAACCAGAGGTGGCCGAGATGAGGCGGATCGAAGGTGCCTCCGAACACGCCGATACGACGTGGTGGCTCGTCCGACACCGTCGGCGCGCCACTGGCCTGGGCCACTGATTCGGGCGCCATCAGCATGGCGGTGCTCAATCGTCGTCGCCCCACTCGAGCTCAATGGGGCCGATGTAGACGGTCGTACCGGCGCCCGCGCCCTGGCGACGCAGCTCGGCATCAATCCCAAGACGCTCCAGGCGACGCCAGAATCGGTCACGCGACTCCTCGTTCTCGAAGTCGGTCCGTGCCGCGCCGAGCTCGATCCTGTGGCCACGAACGCGGAAGCCGTCGGCCTCGGCCACCACCTCCCAGCCCTCGGCCAGCGGGTCGAAGCGATGGATCCGCATCTCCTCATCGGCCGGGTGAGCCTCCTCGGCGATCGTCGCCTCTCCGAGCGCCTCGCCAAGCTTCGCTCGGAGTGCCTCAAGGCCGGTCCCATCGTGCGCGCTCACGCCGATGGGCTGGGTGCCATCGGCGCTGAGGTCCTTGCGCAGCTGTGGCCAGCGCTCGTGGACCTCAGGCAGGTCAAGCTTGGTGACGACCAGCGGCATCGGACGATCCATCAGCGCCGGGTCGTGGAGGCGCAACTCGTCCGCGACGGCACGCCACTCCTCGACGGGATCGCGAGCGGCCCCATCGACCACCCCGACGATGACGCGCGTGCGCTCGACGTGGCGCAGGAAATGATGCCCAAGTCCTCGACCCTCATTGGCACCCTCGATCAGGCCCGGGACGTCCGCGATGACCGTGTTGCGGTCCTCGTCGAGCGCCATGACCCCCAAGTTGGGCGTGAGCGTCGTGAACGGGTAGGCGCCGACCTCGGGGCGTGCCTCGGTCAGGGCAGCCAGGAGCGTGGACTTGCCGGCGTTCGGCGCGCCGACGAGACCGATGTCGGCAATCAGCTTGAGCTCGAGCTCGATCCGCAGCTCCTCGCCGGGTGTCCCCTTCTCGGCGTGCTTCGGCGCGCGGTGAGTGGCGCTGGCGAAATGCACGTTGCCGCGTCCGCCGCGTCCGCCATGAGCGACAACCAGGCGCGCATCGGCCTCCATCAGCTCGCCGATGAACTCGCCCGCGGGCTGCGTGCGAACGACCGTTCCCGGCGGCACGCGGATGGTCACATCCGAGGCGTTCTTGCCGTGCGCGCGACGGCCCATGCCCTTCCCGCCATCCGCGGCCCGAAAATGGCGCTGACGCTTGAAGTCGCCGAGGGTGGTCATGCCGGCCTCGACGACCAGGATGATACTGCCACCGCGGCCGCCATCCCCTCCGTCAGGACCGCCGCGCGGTACGTGCGCCTCGCGGCGAAACGAAGAGGCACCATCGCCGCCGGCACCCCCGGAAACGAGGACGCGTGCGCGATCAGCAAACACGGGTGGTCGAACCGCCATTCATCGAGGCGATCGCACCCGGCGGTTTCGCGGCGCGCGATTCCCGCACTGGAGCGAGGTCCGGGACGCACGAGGCTCGCTTCGACGCATGGTTCATGCTGGTGAGGCCTCGGTATGTCGTGGGAATCGCCCGGGAACGGACCTTCGGGCGAGATTGCCTCGACAGATCGAGGCGAAGACCCGAACCAGGGCCTAGAGGTAGCGCTGAGGGTTGTCGATCATGCCGTTCACGAGCACCTCGAAGTGAACGTGCGGTCCGGTGCACGTGCCGGTGCAGCCGACAGCGCCGATACCCTGGCCGGCCGCGACGTACTGACCCGGGCTGACCCAGATCGAGCCGAGATGGTTGTAGACGGTCAC